>JABSPM010000110.1 GCA_013215095.1 Flavobacteriaceae bacterium
TGATTGTATGCGTAAAAGATTTTTTGGATTCTCTTGTTTACGTAATAAGGTCTTTAGTTCTGAAAGACTCTCTGAAATAATTAAAGTCGATTGTTTTGGCATCCTTAAATATACGAAATATTTATGTTAAATTCGTATAATAGATGATGTATTCAGTATATGTTTAAGATAAGATTTTAATTTTTTAGGCTGTTCAACTTACAAAACAAATCCCAAAGTACGACGCCGCAGCTTACAGATATATTTAGAGAATGTTTTGTGCCATATTGAGGGATTTCAATAACGGTATCGCTTGCACTAACGACATCTTGCTGTACGCCTTTTACTTCATTGCCCATTATAATAGCATACGTTGTGTCAGGTTCTGGGATAAAATCGTTAAGCATAATAGCAGCTTCAGTTTGTTCAATAGCGGTTAATTTTACACCTTCATTTTGTAATTTTTTGACCAATGAAAGCGTGTCTTCTGCATATTCCCAATCTACAGTGTCTGTGCTTCCAAGTGCAGTTTTGTGAATGTCTTTATGAGGCGGTGTTGCAGTAATACCACATAAGTAGATTTTTTTAATTAAAAATGCATCAGAAGTTCTAAACACGCTACCAATATTATTAAGACTTCGTATATTATCCAATACAATGATTAAGGGTGTTTTTTTTGCCGATTTAAAATCTTCAAGAGATAATCTGTCTAGTTCGCTGTTTTTTAGTTTTCGCATTGCAATTTTTGGATTTGTGATTTCCGTAAAAAAAGAAATCTCTTTAGTGATTCATTCAAATAACATATTATAGTTCTAAAACAATCATTGATTCCATCTCATTAAGATAAAATAATTCATGTCGCATCATTACAAAAGAGATGAAGCAATCTGAGGTCTAATCAAAATAGTACTTCGGTAATACTGGTTTTGTAATGTGGTGTAAAAGTTGTAAATAACTTATGGATTTTCAGTTTTAAAAACCCTCAAATAATAAGTACATTAGCATCCTTACAACATGAGCAAAAGTACGATTTAAAAAGTAATTAATACGTGGCAAAAAAAGTAAAAAAAACAAAAAAGGTAACGCCGTTAATGCAGCAATATAATGCAATCAAAGATAAATATCCAGATGCATTATTATTATTTCGTGTAGGTGATTTTTATGAGACTTTTGGTACTGATGCAGTAAAAGCAGCAAAGATATTAGATATAGTTTTGACCAAAAGGGGTGCTGGAAGTGAAAGCGAAACGGAGTTAGCGGGGTTTCCACATCATTCGTTAAACACCTATTTGCCTAAATTGGTTAAGGCTGGCGAGCGCGTTGCTATTTGTGACCAACTCGAAGCCCCTAAGCAAACAAAAAAAATTGTAAAGCGTGGTGTTACAGAGCTAGTAACTCCTGGAGTAGCCCTGAATGATGAAGTCTTAAGTTCTAAGTCTAATAATTTCTTAGCGTCTGTTTACTTTGGTTCAGCCAAACGCTCATCCGCTGTTCATATTGGATTATCACTGTTAGATGTGTCTACTGGAGAGTTTTTAACGTCTCAAGGAAATGCCGAGTATATAGATAAGTTACTTCAGAATTTTAACCCAAGTGAAGTATTAGTGTCTAAGCAAAATCGGAAGCTGTTTTCAGAGACCTTTGGTGAGGAGTTTCATACTTTTTATTTGCAAGATTGGGTTTATAAAGAAGACTATGCCAATGAAACCCTTCAAAAGCATTTTGATACAGTATCTTTAAAAGGTTTTGGTATAGAAGACTTGGTTGAAGGTATTGTGGCTTCAGGTGCAATTTTACATTATCTAGGAGAAACACAGCACAATCAGTTAGAGCATATTACTGCGATTCATCGTATTGCAGAAGACGCCTATGTATGGATGGATAAATTTACTATTCGAAATTTGGAATTGTACCATTCAAGCCATAACAATGCAGTGACCTTACTCCACGTTATTGATCATACGATTTCTCCCATGGGAGGACGTTTGCTCAAGCGTTGGTTGGCATTACCGCTAAAAAATGTAGAAAAAATAAAACGTAGACATGATGTCGTTCAGTATTTGTTAGAGCATGAAGAGATGCTGCAAAAAGTACAGCATCATATCAGTCATGTTGGAGATATAGAACGTTTGATTTCTAAGGTAGCTGCCGGAAAAGTGAGTCCGCGTGAAGTAATTTTACTCAAAAATTCCTTAGAAGCAATTGTACCAATAAAAGCACTGGCAAGTCATGCTAATAATGAAGCCTTAAAAGTTATTGGCGATAAGATTCAAAGTTGTGATGTGCTTCGTGAGAAAATAAAAGAAGCGCTTAACGAAGATGCGCCTGTAAACATTTTAAAAGGCGGCACAATTGCTTCTGAGTTTTCTCAAGAACTCAAAGAATTGCGTGATTTGGCATTTTCTGGTAAGGATTATCTAGACAAAATGCTTGATAGAGAATCTGAACGCACAGGAATTCCTTCCTTAAAAATAGCCTCTAATAATGTGTTTGGATATTATATCGAAGTACGAAATACACATAGAGATAAAGTCCCAGAAAACTGGATACGCAAACAGACATTAGTTAATGCAGAGCGCTATATTACAGAAGAATTAAAGGAATACGAATCTAAAATTTTGGGAGCTGAAGAGCGCATTTTAGCTATAGAGCAGCAGCTGTTTACAGAATTGGTGCAATGGATGGCCCAATATATAAAACCCGTGCAATTGAATGCACATTTGGTAGGGCAGTTGGATTGCTTATGCGGTTTTGCTACCTTGGCAATGCAAAACAATTATAGCTATCCAACCATTGACGATTCTTTTGACTTGGAGATAAAAGATGGTCGTCATCCTGTTATTGAAAAGCAATTGCCATTAGGGGAGAGTTATGTTGCTAATGACGTCTTCTTAGATAGAACAACACAGCAAATAATTATGATTACAGGGCCAAACATGTCTGGTAAGTCGGCAATCTTAAGGCAAACTGCCTTAATTGTACTCTTAGCACAAATAGGCAGTTTTGTGCCTGCAACAAATGCCCGAATAGGATTGGTAGATAAAATATTTACAAGAGTTGGAGCAAGTGATAATATTTCTATGGGAGAGTCTACATTTATGGTTGAAATGAATGAAACGGCTTCTATTTTAAATAATATTACTGAGCGAAGTTTGGTATTGTTAGACGAAATTGGACGCGGTACAAGTACTTATGATGGTATTTCCATTGCTTGGGCTATTAGTGAGTATCTTCATGAGCACCCAAGCAAAGCGAAAACTTTATTTGCTACACATTATCACGAACTAAATGCTATGAATGAAACCTTTGAGCGTATTAAAAATTTTAATGTTGCTGTAAAGGAATTAAAGAACACTGTACTTTTTGTTAGAAAATTGGTAGAGGGCGGAAGCCATCATAGTTTTGGTATTCATGTGGCAAAAATGGCAGGAATGCCACAACAGGTTATAAAACGTGCGAATAAAATCCTTAAGAAGCTTGAAAAATCACATTCGAGCGAAGAATTGACAACGAAAGTAAAATCATTTAAAAATGACATGCAATTGAGTTTTTTCAATTTGGATGACCCGCTTTTAGAAGAGATTAAAGCGGAAATACTTCATACTGATATAGATACGTTAACGCCAGTTGAAGCCTTGATGAAGCTAAATGAAATAAAGCGCATGCTTTTGAAAAAGAAAAATGCATAAATTTTATTTTTTTTTCAAAAAAGGCTTTGTCAATCTAAGAAATGTTTTAAATTTGCATCCGCAATCTACAGGTTGCACGTTCATTAAACTACTACGCGAAAGTAGCTCAGGGGTAGAGCATCACCTTGCCAAGGTGAGGGTCGCGGGTTCAAATCCCGTCTTTCGCTCTGCATACCAAAAAATATTAAGTTGCTGAAGTGGTGGAATTGGTAGACACGTTGGACTTAAAATCCAATGGCCATTATGGCCGTGCGGGTTCAAGTCCCGCCTTCAGTACTAGAATAGCCGAGATTTTACAGTCTCGGCTTTTTTGTTGGGTACAATATAGGTGCAACAAA
The DNA here is from genome assembly GCA_013215095.1 of Flavobacteriaceae bacterium. Taxonomy (GTDB): domain Bacteria; phylum Bacteroidota; class Bacteroidia; order Flavobacteriales; family Flavobacteriaceae; genus DT-34. The sequence goes on from JABSPM010000110.1 coordinate 4,007, forward strand.
TAGCGGTTTATTTTATCACTTTCTGACACCATTTAACACTAAAAAAGTCATCTCAGTTTCCCAAGACAGCTTTTAAAATTATCTAAAATCAGAGATTACAGCTCAAAAGCTAAAATCTGACCCTCTAACTCTTTTTTACGCGCTTCCAAAGGTTTGTAATTTTTCAGAAACCAACGCAATTAAATTACTGTTTGTGGTCTTAAATTCTTTCCAGACGAATCACGCAGAAAGAATGTACTAGTGCTATCGTTGTTGTAATTAAAACGTTGAATGTCCGTAAGGATAGCATTTAAGCGCTCACCCTGGTTAGCCAAGCCTCTAAGCTTCTCGAAACATTGAATTTTTCAGCAAATTGCACCATAGGTGTAATAGGATTCGCTTTTACAGACTGAGGTGTTTTGGCTCGTAGCCTCCTCAGCTAATTTTTGCTACACTGCTTTTTTAGCTGTTGTAGTTTCTTTTGTGCTACTTTCATTTTTTAGTTTTGTCATTGCCATATTGTTTTTATCCAAAATGTTTAACATTTCAATTAGGGATATGACAAAACTAAAAAATGGTCGTCACAAATGATATCAGTGTTAGAAAATACAGTAGTAATATCAAACAAGAAATGGTATTAGTGCTTTTAATCCCTCTGAACTCAAAATTATTATAATTGATAATGTTACTTTTCACTCTACTAAAACTGTACAAATATCTGATAATATTATTACTAATCCCACCATATTGCCCAGAACTAAACCCAGCTAAGAAAATATGGCAATATCTAAAAAGTAAAATCGCTATGAAATATATGACACTTTAGATATACTTGAGTCTAAAATAGGATAACCTATTGATAATATGAGTCAAGATATGACTAGGTCAATAACTGGATATGAATTTTATTTAAAATTACGGTAGTTTCAATGTTTAAATGGTATTACTTTGGCATTTTTATAAGATTAATGCGTTTTGTTGGTGTTGATAATGTTTCTAAAAATGCAATGATTGAATTAATTTCTTCTTTTGATAACTCTAATCGCTTTAATAATGGTGATGTTTTTGGAACAAGCGAATCCCTTGGTGTACCTAAATAGCGTTTTTGAATTGGCGCAGGATTTCCCAAATTGTAAAACTGAACCACATCTAATAACGATGGAAAGTGTCCATGGTGCATCCAAGGGCCGGTTTTACCAACTTCGCGCAATGTAGGTGTTTTAAACTTGCCAACGTCTTCAATGTTTTTGGTAAAATAATAACGTCCTAAATCTTCATGTTTTGAACCAAATAGTGTCTGCCCATCATTGTGAAATTGATTGTCACTAAAATAAGGTGTGTTATGACAATTAATACATCGTGCTTTAGTTCTAAATAGATGTAAGCCCATAACCTCTTCATCAGTAAATAGCTCTGTATTCCCTTTTATAAAATAATCAAATTTACTATTTCTACTTACCAAACTGCGTTCAAAGGTCGCTATGGCTTTAAGAATTCTATCCAAATTTATGAAATCGGTACCAAAGGCAGCTTTAAAAAGTGGCTTGTAATCTTTTATTATAGAAATGTTTTTAACCGCAATATGATGAGGTGTATTCATTTCTATACTATCTGCTATTGGAAATGCGGCTTGATGTTCAAGACTATTGGAACGCCCTGACCAGAATAGTGTTTTGGCATACCCCACATTTTTAATAGTCATAGAGTTACGATTGTTAGTTTGCCTATTATGACCAAAAGATCGTGTGATGTTATCTGTCCAAGCTAGTTCTGGGTTGTGGCAACTGGCACAGGCTATTTGTCCTGTAGCTGATAATCGGGCATCAAAAAATAAAAATTTACCCAACTGTTTTTTAGCTTTACTATATGGATTATTTTCAGGGTAAATAACATCGCCTAGAAGACCAATATCTTCAAACGTCGTTGTATCAATACGCGAATCTAAATGTGGTTTTGGCCATTTTGAAGCATCGGGTTGACTGTATAATGTTCTGAGCTCAGAGATAGAGTCATAGGTGTTTTTACTTTTGAAATTATAACATAATACACTTAAGAGTAGTACTATGGCTAATGGATAAATCTTCTGCATCATACAAAGTTATAAAGAAATGGGTACAAAACAATCCTCTGTTAAATCATTAGGTTCTGGAAAACTAGGTGTATTATAAATGACGTATTTAGCGACTCGGGTACCGCCAAAAAGCTGTTGATTAGTAGCTTGTAGTTCTAATTGGATTTCAAAAATTCCTGAGGATGTTTCTTGGTATGTGCCTTCTCCAGTTATAGCAATGGTATAGCTGTTTCCATTGGTATCCGCAATAATGATATCTTGTGCTACAACTTGTACAAATCCATTAGTAGTACTTGTACCATTTTCTGGAAAAAAGTCTAAAGCTTCAAGAATATTAAAGCCAGGTGAGTTTGTAGCAGAAATAGATTCGTTATTGAACCAACGTTTTAAATTAAAAGAGTTGGTAGTGTTACCTGCATTGGGTGAGTCAAAACCTATTCTAAAAGCATGGTGGTAAATATCATCAGATGGATCTGTAGTTTCTAAATCATCTAAAACCGCGTTTGGGTGATTGGCATTCACAACAACAGGATAGGTGAAGGCATGAAAAGCTTGCCAAGAGCAAATACCGTCTTCATTAAAGTCCATCCAGTTTTCTCCATACGTTCTGTAATACGGGTCATCAAGATTATAGAAATTAGCCGCAGTATTTACACTATTATCTCGTGGTGTTATTAGAGGTTTTCTAATAGTAATCTCAGTAATACCACCTATAGTATAGCCTGGGATATCTGCCAATTGAAATTTAGTTTCATATAAAAACTCATCATTCAAATCTTCGCTAATGGTGTATTTATAAAATACAGTAGAAGACGCTTCGTCGACTGAAAATACTTCTAAGTCATAGCTAATAGCAAGAGCATCAATATTATCGGTCGCAACTTCGTTGAGTAAATCAATTCCATTTATGTCATCTTCAAAAAAGCCATTGGGAAAGCTAATACCTATTAGGGCTTCTTCATCTTGCAAACCAATAATTTCTTCAAGACTGTTTTGCAACGTATAATTGAATTCAACATCTTCAAGATTAATAGTTAATATATCATTGGGCAAATTAGTATTTGGCATTCCTATGTAAATATTGGAATCACTGATATCTGTTAAGCTAAATTTAATAGATGGATTATTTAACCCATTCCAGATGTTTTCAAAATTAACAGATATAGTGTCTGTAAGTTTTGTACTATTAAAACTTAAGGTTTTTTCTGGCTCGATACTTACTCCTTGTAAATTACCCAAAAATTCGGTTGCAAAATTAACCGTTATTTCATTTTCAAAATTAATTGCAGATAGTACCACAGGAATTTTTAAAACTCCTAACTTATCTTTTGTGTATGTGTCAACAGGAATCAAACCACCACTTACTTGTGGATATTCCAATACGTTATTATCATTATCTACCAGCATAAAAAAACGTACAAACTCACCATCGGCTTTTGTAAATGTTCTATCAATATCATCATTGCAAGACCATAATAGACATGCAAACATCAACAATCCTAAAATATGTTTAATACCCTTCATTTTGCTGTATATTTTCATTTTGTAATACATTATCTTCAGGAATTGGTAAAATAAAAAAGTTGGATGGATAACTGAGATTACAGAGTGCTGCAATACATCCTAAATTTCGCTCAACATCTTTTTTATACCTCACGATATCAAATAGTAAATGTCCTTCAAAAGCGAGTTCTCGTCTACGTTCCACAAAGATATCATTTAATAAAGTGCTTGTACTATTTAAAGGTGCTAGATTGGCGCGCGTTCTTATAGTATTTAAATCTGAAAGTGCTTCAGTATCCGATCCTAATCTAGCATTAGCTTCGGCACGTATTAAATAGAGTTCTGAGAGCCTCATAAATAAAGTGCCTGCATTATCCTGAAATTTTTTAGTAAAATGGTAATCTACATTGGTATCCACGCCATTAATTTGTGTGGAAATAGTAACTTCTAAAAATAGATTTTGCCGAATATCTGATACTTCGTACAATGCTAATAGATCGCCAGAGGCAACATAGTCTGCATAGTTACTCAATGACGAAAATTGAAAATTTGCAGCTAAAGTTGATGAGACATTACCTTCTGGATTTCTTGAAGCCGAAAATTCTAAAATCACTTCATTTACAGGCAATTCTGGTGCTTCCCATTCTACTATGTAATTATTTTGAGAGGTAAGACTTATGCCAGAATTATTAATAACAGTACTAGAAAGATCTCTAGCCACCTGCCAATCATCCATTTGTAATGCTATTCTAGCATAAAGTGCTGTTGTGCTGATAGTGTTAAAATACGAATAACCTGGACCACTTTGTAATGGCGTGTTACTATATAGGTTTAAAGCACTATCTAAATCTGCCTTAATAAAGATATAGGTTTCTGCCATAGTTTTTCGGGATGGAAAATCTACACCAGCAGTTAAAACAGCGGTGTTATATACCACGCCTAGATGTGACCCGTCTGGTGTAAATCCGTTGTGTTGTGAAAACAACAGACTTACTTGATAATGTGCTAAGGCCCTAATGGTTAACAGTTCGGCTTGAAGTTGATTTAATTCTGAAGTCGAAAAAAAGGTGTAGTTACCTATCCTGCTCAGTATGAGATTTACTTGATTTATAACTGCGTACCATTCATCATAATACTCATCAAAATTGAGTTCTTGTGGATTAGCATTGAAGTTATAAGCAAAAAAGACTTCGTCTGGAATGGTCACTATAGCATCACCAAGCGTTGAAGGTGTAAAGGTAATATTACCTCCTAAGGCATCTGCATAGACGGCAAATTTGGATGAAAAAATATCTTCTGTATCATAGTAAATTCCATTATAAGCTTGTAAAACTCCTTCTCGTGTGGATAATTGCTCATTAATAGAGATCTGTAAATCTGGTTCCTGATATAAAAAATCATTACAACTTACTGCAAGTAAAATAATAGCGCTTATATAAATTAGTTTTTTTAACATAATTGTTTAAAATGTGGCATTGAGTCCTAACGAAAATGTACGCATTTCTGGATATACATTTCTCAATTCTGCAATACCATTTCCAAAATCATTTACTGGATTAAAGAACCAATAAAAAAGATTTGATCCATTGGTGAAAACATTTAAGGATTTTAAGGATAATCTTAATTTATTTACTGGAACGTTATATCCTAAATTTATGGTGCGTAATCGAAAGTGGGATTCATCGAATACATATTTTGATGAGTTAGCAATAATTCTGTTACTATTGGAAATGATAGGATATTGCGCAAGATCACCTTGTTGTTGCCAAGCCTGTTGCCATAAATTTACACTTAGATTCCGATTGAATAACACCCGATAATTATCCACCAAATTTCTGTCAATCAGGGCATCCTGTCCAATGGCATAAGACCAAATCATGCTAAAGGTGAAATTTTTATAGTTAATTGTATTTCTAAAACCACCATACATGTCGGGTTGTCTGTCGCCTATAGGTGTCCAATTAGACTCGTTAAAGTTTTCGGCGACGTAACTTGCATCATAGGTTTCCCCATTTAGATCGAACAACTCACGTCCTGTAGCAGGATCTATTCCTATAAAGTTAAATCCCCAAATGGTAGATTGTGCAAATCCTACTTGACGTGATAAGGCATTTTCTGCCAATGAAAATTGAGAGCCCAAACCTTGTAAATCTGTAATTTTATTTTGTAGTGTTGAAATATTGAAATTGGTAGTCCACGAAAAATTTTCATTGTTGAACCATTTGGCTTGCAATGAAAGTTCAAACCCTTGGTTATACATGGATGCTCCGTTGATTTGCACTTCATTGAATCCTACTTCTGAAATAGTAGGTCTTGAGGTAATTAAATCATCAATAGTATCTCTAAAGTATTCTGCGGTTAAATTAAATTTATCAAGAAACTTAATATCTATCCCAATATTGAATTTAGTGTTTTGCTCCCAACCCAGGTTAGGATTTGGTGCACTTGAAGGGTTTGCATAATTATGATCATTATATCCTGTTCCATTATCAGATACAGTGTATAAACCGAGTGCTCTGTAGGATCCTATACGAGAATTACCTGTAGTTCCTAAACTTAATCGCAGCCTTAAAAAATCAATAAAACTATTACCGTTTGGATCAAAAAAGTCTTCATTACTTATATTCCAGCTAGCACCTGCGCCCGCGTTAAAAGCAGTATTCCTATCATTGCCAAATGCTGAGCTTTGATCTATACGTGCGTTGAACAGTAAGAAATACTTTTTTTTGAAGTTGTAATTAATTTGAGAAAAGAAAGAACGCCCTGTATTTTCAAAACTATCATTTTGGTAATCATTATCGGTAGCTAGTGCTATGGGTTGTGGTGTAGCAAAATTTGTAAAATTATTACCTCTTGCATATGATAATTCAACATGTTCTTGTCGTGTTTCAATACCAGCTAGTGCATCAAAATTATGGTGATCATTAAAGGTAGTATTATAAAATAGGTTAGCACTCCAGTTCCACCGATTGGTATCCCTATCTCTTAAGATACGTCGTCCTAGGTCGCCATCATTAAACTGTCCACTGCCATTAAGACCAGAAAAAAAACGATCTTCATCTTTATTAGAATAGTCCATACCAAATAGTGTAGTAAATCTTAATTTATCATTAAATTGATAATTAAGATTAATACTCGTTAATAAGGCAAAAGTTTTAATTTGTCGCCTGTTTTGATTAGCCACGGCTACTGGATTACCATAAGAGGGAAAATTAGTATAGTTCCCATCGTCATCAAAAACTGATATGGTTGGGTCTACAGCAAAATTGTATAAGGTGTTAGGGTCATTTTTTTCAGTAAGTGCTGGAGATATATTTAAAACTACATTAAATTTTTTATTGTTATAATCTAGTGCAAGTGTACTATTGAGATTATCAAAGGTATTAGCTACTTGGGTTTCATTATTTATTTGATAGGTGGTATTAAAACGATATCGTAAGCGTTCTCCGCCGCCATTAACTCCCAAAGTGTAGCGATAAAATGTGCCAATATCATTTAATAAATCAAACCAATTGGTATTAACCCCATTCCATTCTTCAATGTTTTCAAAATCACCATTATTAAGATAGTATTGGTTGAGAATGGTTCGATATTGTTCTCCATCAAGATATTGAAATTGATTCATAGGATTTTGAAATCCTGCTTGAATTGAAGCATTAAATACGGGTTTACCAAGTTTCCCTTTTTTTGAGGTAATTAAAATAACACCATTAGCAGCATCGGCACCATAAATACCAACAGCGGCAGCATCTTTGAGCACTTGAAAATTTTCAATATCGTGGATGCCAACTCGGGCCAGGGGATTTAAAATATTTTCTGAGATATTTCCTGTGCCTACATCAAAAAGGTTACTTCCGTCTATACCAACTTCTTCAGATAGAATAATACCATCTATAATAATTAAAGGCTGGGTGGAAGTGCCTACAATATTTTGTTCGAGAGGTGTTAATGAGCCTTGACCTCTTATATCAATACTTACTTCTTCTCCTAATCTAGGATTAGTTTCTATATATACACCTGCTAGTTGACCCTCAAGTAATTCATCAAATGTGGTTGCGTTTTGCTCAGTAACAATATCTTTTGATCTTACGCTGACAATACTCCCTACCAATTCTTCTTTTCGTTTTTTCGTACCATAGGATGAGGTGATAATGACTTCATCTAGAGCTTCTAAATCTTCTACAAGTGCTATTTCAAAATAGGTTTTGTCTTCTATTTTAACTTCTTGATTTTGATAGCCTAAGTAAGATACAATAAGATTGTTTTCGCTTGAAGAATTTAGCGTTAGTGTTAATGAAAAATTTCCATTAAAATCTGTGGATGTCCCTTTTGATGTGTTTTTCACAAGGATTAATGCTCCAAATAGGGGAGCATTACTTTGAGCATCTTTAACCACACCAGAAATTTGGATATCTGTTTGCGACCAAATTACAGTGTTTGTAAACACAATTAGAATTACCTTTAGATATCTATTCATACTTATACTGCAGTTAGCGGTATAATTTCAAATGAAATATACACCGCTAAAATATAATTTGTTTTAACGTTAGATAAATAGTGAGATGTTTATTCCACTATTATCTTTTTACTAACTGTAATTGAATTTTCAGACCTTAGTTTTAAAACATACATACCTGATGCTAGTTGGTGTTGTATTTGATCATTTAATAATACCCCGTTTAATATTTGTCTTCCATTAATATCATAGATAGTATAATCTAAATCTATTTGATTGTTAGTTTTGATATTGATAGTACCTCTTGATGGATTAGGGTAGACTTTAACTATATTATTTAAATCTAAAGATGTAATACTCAATGTTGCATCATCAAAAGAGTAAAGCTCATTACCAGTAGTACCATCGTCACCTTCAAAATAAAGCTTATTATTAAATACTACAATGTCATCGATGTCTTTTATAGTGCTGTCTATCTGTTCTACTGTAGTACCATTGGTTCTAAATAAATGACCATCTGTGTCATTGGCATCTTCGCCTCTGTAATACAACCATCCATTATATTCTGCATAATCTGATGGATCGTGATTGGTGTTGGTTCCCGTAAGATTACTTAAATTGGTAACGGTATCTGCGATAGGATCATACTTCCATAGTTGATCGCCATTACCATCATCTCCTTCAAAATATAAATTCCCGTTCCAAACATAAAATTCTGTTACACTACCAATACCTGCTGCATCTACAACAGATACTAAAATTGTACCCATTTCTGTACCATCAGTTTGCCATAGCGCATTATCAGCTTCAAAATATACAGTGGAATTAATTTTTGCCATGTAGTTAATACTCGAGTCGCCTGTACCAGTATCTACATCTTTCACCAAAGTATAGGTTTGTGCAGCAATATCATATTTGTAAAGCTCTCTACCTATGGTGGGCTCATCTGTACTATAATCCATATAAATCAGAATGGTGTTTGGGTCAAATTCAATATAGATACCACCAATTGGAGTTGCTGTACAATTACCAACATCTGTAACTTGTTGAAAGGTTGTGCCATCAAACTCATAGAATACATTGCCCAATGTTGTTGCTGTCATGTAAGCTTTTGATCCTACAATAATAGGTTGCAGATTTGAAAATCCGTTATTGGTATTTATGGTACCCGCCTCTGTACCATCAGTTTGCCATATTCTACTTCCTCCGCCATCATTCGCAGAAAAATATAATGTACTACCTAATTCAAAAAACGCAAATGGAGAGCTATTACTAGACCCTATTTGGATATCTTTTAATAAAGATGTACCCACAGCTGTACCATCTGTAATCCATAATTCCTGCCCTAAATCTGACCCCCCAGAGTTTACCCCACTAGAGTCGTCTGCATTAAAGTAGATATTACCGTTAAAAATGTATAGATTTCTTGGGTTGGAATTATTTGAACCATCATTAATATCTAAAACCTGAGTAACCTGAGCAAAGCCAAAGTTTAGACATAAACATAAAAAAGTAAAAAAGTAAAATTGTTTCATAAGTTATTATTTTTATTTGTTCTAAATAAATTTAAAACAAAAATACGAACAATGTTTTACGACACAAGGTTAAATTATTGTAAATTTTATTTTCAAGCTATACATAGGTAGACAAAATTAATCTAATATCTTGCTTTAAAAGTTAGAACTTTGTCGCTTTGAGGCACAGTATTGATGCATATGTTTTCTAATTTATCTTCATATTAGTTGTATGGATTAGATGATAATAGCTAAGTTCTAATACAGGTATGAATTATCTTTACTAAAAATTAAGATATATATAATTCCATCAGATTTTAGAGATTATTTGGTTAGTAGTTCATCTGATATTCAGCAAGAGATTTTGTCTTCTTTGCTGTCCTTGTCTATAGAGTCAAATGATATTAGAGATACCAAAGAGGACAAAGCTATTAGTTGCCCCCAATTGTTCATAAAAATGTATTTGATCCAATGGAAGACTTAAAGGTGTTCAGCGTTATTTTTGTAATGATTGTCATAAGAATTTTAGTGAGACTACGGGTGAGTTTTGGTATGGTATTAAGAAAAAAGATAAATTGAGCCAGTAATTATATTGTCTTTTGTCTGGTTATAGTGCCGTAGAAGAAAGCATAAATTATATGTGGTTATCAGCCAAACAAGTTTTCGACCATAATACCATTGCTCATTTTCGAGGTCATAAATTTAAAACCATTTTAAGGATTTTTTCAAGCAAGTGGTATTATTATTAGCTGATGAAGGTTTGGTACCACTAAAGGAAGTTTATACCGATGGCGCTAAAATAGAATCCATTTTAGGAAGATATACCTTTGTATGGGGCAATGCCATCAAGACTCGCAAAGAAAAAATATCCTAGCAATTGGAAGAACTTTGGCAGTACGACTAAAGTATCGCCAAAGAAGGCTATAAAGACTCAACACACCAGATTTTAAGAAAATAGATAAAAAGATAAAGTCGCTAAAACAGCAGCAAAGATTAACAACATACAACATACTTAAAGGCAATCCTAAAGCAACACCTAAACAAAAAGCCAAAGCACTTTATATTGAAAAGAATTTTCCAGCTAATCTTGAAAATACGAACAACAAGAAAAGCTACTCGCAGGATTCAATAGTTACAGCAAAACTGATCCTGATGCCACTTTTAAGCGTATGAAAGAAGATCACATGCTTAGCGGTCAGCTAAAACTAGGCTATACTGTACGAATAAGTTCTGATTACCAATTTGTTATTCATTATAGCATACACCAAATCACTAAAGATATATATACCTTAAAACCTCATATAACATCTTTTGAGTATCAGTATGAAACGCTAACTGATTACCTCACTGGAGATGCAGGTTATGGTAGTGAAAAAAACTATGATTTATTAGAACAAAAAGGTGTCGAAGCCTATGTAAAATACAACACCTTTGACAAAGAACAACAGACCTATAAATCAAAGAAAAAGAAAAAATTCAAAGATGACTTCTATAGAGTTAACTTACACTATAACCTAGATAAAGACTGTTACATCTGTCTGATGGGGCAAGAAATAGCCAAAGTCTGATTATGAGCAAACTTATAGAATCTACCAAGCTCAAAACTGCAATGGTTCTCCATTGCAGGGAGTATGTCATAGTTCTAAATACAATAGAAAAATAGAACGAACCCACAATCTGGAACGCCATAAACAAATCATCCGTGCAAGATTAACCAGTGATCAAGGCCTAAAGCGACGTAAAAAACGAACTGCTGATGTAGAACCTGTTTTTGGACATATGAATCAAATAGAAACTTCGAACGGTTTACCCATTACCCATAAAGGCATTGGAAAAGTATAATTAGAGTTCAGATTATACGCTTTAGCACATAATATGCGCAAAAAAGTGGCTTAAACTAGCATTTAATCAATTAACCCAATACAAAATTAGAATTTATCAAATCTATTACTAAATAAAATAAAAAAACCGAATCATTTTATTAATGAGACGGCTTTTTTTTTGTGGTATTAAAAGAAAACGTGTTTAGTGACCTTTTAATTTGTCAGCAGCATTATTAGCAGCATCTTTAGCGTCATTCACAGCATCTTTAGCAGCGTCTTTAGCGTCATTCACAGCGTTATTAGCAGCATCTTTAGCGTCGTTTACAGCATCTTCTGCTGCTTCTTTAGCGTCGTTTACAACATCTTCTGTTGCTTCTTTAGCATCGTTTGCAGCATCTTCAACAGCATCTGCAGCTTCTTTAACAGCCTCTTCTGTTGCTTCTTTAGCGTCATTAGCAGCGTCTTTAACTTCTTGAGCAGCATTTTCAACAGCATCGTTTACCGTATCTTCTGCTTTTTTCTCTCTACAAGATGTGACAGACACTATAAGTGCCATAACCATTACTAAGCTTAGAATTGATTTTTTCATTTTTAGTGTTTTTTGTTAATTATCATGCAATTAAATACATATATACAACTATTACAATGTTTTTTTAACATTTTTTATGAAATTAAAATTCCTTAAGCATTGTTTTGCAAATAATTGATAATTTTTATGACGGCTCCTTGGTTTGATTTGATGTAATTTTCATTATGTTTTCCAGATGCAGTACGAAGCGATTTATCAGAGATAAGTTCTTGTATTTTATGGTAAAAGGCCTCGCTTGTATCTACCGAAAACATGCCGCCAAGTGTAATCATTTCTGAAGCTTCAGGGAATTTTGTGTACTTAGAACCAATAATTATGGGTACACCAAAGGTTGCGGGTTCTAGAGTGTTGTGCAATCCTGTATGACCAACACCACCACCAACATAAGCGATATCGGCATAGTGATATATTTTAGAAAGCAAACCTATCGTGTCTATAATTAAAACATTAGCTTTAGCTAAATCACAATGGTCGCGTTCTGAAAATAATACGGTTGGTTTGTGGCATGCAGATTTTAGTGCCACAATTTGTTTTGGCTTAATATTGTGCGGTGCAATAACGAGTTTTAGGTCATCTTTTGCATAGTTATTGATGTAATTTAGCAAATACGCTTCGTCTTCGGGCCATGTACTACCAGCAACTATACAGGTTTTATTTTGTTTAAATTCAGAAATAAACTCTAAAGTATTGTCAATATTTAGTTGATTGGAAACACGGTCAAAACGCGTGTCTCCAGAAACACTAACATTATCAAATCCGTTGGCTTTTAATAAAGTTAAAGCACTTGTGTTTTGAACAAAAATATGGTCGAAAGCACCGAGATACTTTTGCATCCATTTGCCGTGCCATTTAAAAAATGTTTGATTAGCTCGAAATAATGCCGAAATTAAAACTGCTTTAATTTGACGTTGTTTGATTTCCTTAAGATAATTTGGCCAAAGCTCATATTTAACAAATACAACGAGTTCTGGATGTACGATATTCATAAAGCTTTTGGCGTTAGAAACTGTGTCCAAAGGTAAATAGGTAACACTATTTGCAATGGGTGTGTTTTTTTTAATTTCGTATCCAGATGGCGAAAAAAAAGTGAGTACAATGTGATGCTTCGGATAATCCTTTAGTAGAATTTCAAAAACAGGTAAGCCTTGTTCATATTCACCCAATGACGCACAGTGAAACCAAATGGTTTTGTGCTGAGACAAGTTGGCATTTTTTAAAATATCAAGCGCAACAGCCCTTCCTTTATTGCCTTTGTTTATTTTAGAATTAAAAAGCGCAGCTATTTTCATTATAAGACCTGCAATAAGAATGAGTATGTCGTAAAGGGGTTTCAATAGGTTATCTTTTGTGCTAAAATACATTCTTATATCTAAAAATCATTGTCTTGAACTTTCTAATTTTGTATTTTCGCTGTTATCGAAATTAAATCTCCAAATGAAAAAAATACAAATGGTTGACCTTAAAGGTCAATATGAAGATATAAAAGCGACTGTAAATTCTTCTGTTTTAGAAGTTTTAGAATCTACAGCTTATATTAATGGCCCAAAAGTTCATGAGTTTCAAAAAAATCTAGAGGATTATCTAGGTGTAAAACATGTAATTCCATGCGCCAATGGAACAGATGCTTTACAAATCGCAATGATGGGACTTGGTTTAAAGCCAGGAGATGAGGTTATCACAGCAGATTTTACTTTTGCTGCAACTGTTGAGGTGATTGCTCTACTTGGGTTAACTCCAGTTTTGGTTGATGTGAATCCAGATACGTTTAATATTGATGTTGATGCTATAAAAAAAGCAATTACACCCAATACAAAAGCTATAGTTCCAGTTCATTTATTTGGCCAATGTGCTCCTATGGATGCCATTATGGAAATTGCTAATGCGCATAATTTGTATGTTATCGAAGATAATGCACAAGCTATTGGAGCAACTTACACCTTTAAGGATGGCACTAAGAAAAAAACAGGAACGATTGGTCATGTGGCTTCAACATCATTTTTTCCTTCTAAAAATTTGGGATGTTATGGTGATGGTGGTGCTATTTTCACCAATGATGATGCATTAGCACTTGTTATAAGAGGTGTGGTTAATCATGGAATGTACAGACGTTATTATCATGATGTTGTTGGGGTTAATTCTAGATTAGATTCTATTCAAGCTGCAGTTTTAAATGCGAAGTTACCAAAACTTGATGATTACAATAATAGAAGAAAGGCGGCCGCTAATGCGTATGATAAAGCTTTTGAAGGTCATAATAATATTGTAACACCATTTAGAGATGGAGTTCAAGATAATCATGTGTTTCATCAATACACACTGAAGGTTAAGAATACAGATAGAGATGCCTTAGTAAAACATTTGAATGACAAAGGAATCCCTTGCGGGGTGTATTATCCTGTGCCATTGCATAGCCAAACAGCCTATGCAGATGAGCGTTATAATGAAGCCGATTTTACAGTTACCAACCAGTTGATACAAGAGGTTATATCTTTACCTATGCATACAGAATTAGATGCAGATCAAATAGCATATATTAGCAATACTATAATTCAATTTGTAAATGGATAAAGTTGTAGTAACAGGTGGTTTAGGGTTTATTGGTTCTCATACTGTGGTAGAATTACAAAACGAAGGATTTGAAGTTGTTATTATAGATGATTTGTCTAATTCTACGCTAGAAACCTTAGATAGAATTACTTCTATAACTGGCAAAAAACCACAATTTGAAGAATTAGATCTTAAGAATAAATCAAAGGTAGAAGCCTTTTTTAAAACGCATTCAGATGTAAAAGGTGTTATTCATTTTGCGGCGAGTAAAGCGGTTGGTGAAAGTGTAGAAAAGCCATTGTTGTATTACGAAAATAATATTACTACTTTGGTTTATCTCCTAAAAACAATAGGGCAGTTGGAAAGTTCTAATTTTATTTTCAGTTCTTCTTGTACGGTTTATGGCCAGGCAGATGAGCTTCCAATTACAGAAAATGCACCAGTTAAAAAAGCAGAATCTCCTTATGGTAACACCAAACAAATTGGAGAAGAAATCATTAAAGATACTTGTCATGTAGATGCAGATTTTAATGCGATATCATTACGATATTTTAATCCTATAGGTGCACATCCGAGTGCGAAGATTGGGGAGCTTCCTATAGGAGTGCCTCAAAATTTAGTGCCATTTATTACGCAAACAGCTATTGGACTTCGAGACCAATTATCTGTTTTTGGAGATGATTATCCTACCGATGATGGCACCTGTATCAGAGATTATATTCATGTAGTAGATTTGGCAAAAGCACATGTAGTGGCATTACAACGTTTATTGGTTAAAAGGAATACTACGAATTGTGAAACTTTTAATTTGGGTACAGGAACAGGAAGCTCTGTATTGGAGGTAATTCATGCCTTTGAGCGCGTTTCTGGAGAGAAGCTAAACTATGAAATTGCCCAACGTAGAGCTGGAGATATTGTGTCTGCATATGCAGACACCACCAAAGCTAATGAGGTTTTGGGTTGGAAAGCAAAATCTACATTGGATGATGCCATGCGTTCTGCTTGGAAATGGGAACAGTTTATTAGAAAAAAAATATAGCACAACGAACATAAATATTGTACTTTAGCGTTGCTGTGCTATTTTGCAACGTATGACGTGTTTAAACTTTTGGGTCTAAACAAAGGTAAAAACAAATCTAGCCCCTTAGTGTTGTGATAAGAGTCAATAGATTATAAAGGAAAAATCATCTTTTCTTTTACAGCACTTTTAAATGGAAAATAGTATTAGAGGCTTTCTTTTAGGTTTGGTTTTTGCTTTTTATAGTTGAGTATTGAAGCAATTAAGAGCAATATCATTCCAGAACTTACAGAAATATCAGCACTATTAAAAATGCCGGTTCTGAGCACTCCGCCAAAATCTATATGCAAGAAATCTGTAACTTCTCCATATAAAAATCGGTCAAGTAAGTTTGCCAAGCCACCACCTATAATACAGCAGAATCCAATTAGAGATAACTGGTCCATGGCTTTATCTTTAAAGATATTCCTTAGGACAATACCTAGTACAATTATAGGGACAATAAGAAGAAAAATTAATCTCGTAGTCCCGCTCAACTCACTTCCCATACCTAAAAAAGCACCAGTATTTTTGACATGATGTAGTGTGAAAACGTCTCCAATAATTGAAGATTCACTACCTATAATAACTTTTGCTTCAATCCATTTTTTAGAAATTTGGTCTAAAATAAAGTTAATTACAATAAGTGTTATTATAAAAACACTGCGTTTAGAAAGTTTCATTATGCTTCAGCTTGAAAGGTTGCAGAAGCGGTTTGTGCTTCTCTGTTAATTTTCCTTACCAGTCCTTGCAATACTTTACCTGGACCAACCTCGGTAAATAAGGTAGCGCCATCAGTAATCATTTTTTGTACAGACTGTGTCCATCGCACAGGCGCAGTTAATTGTGAGATTAAGTTTGTCTTAATTTCAGTTTCATCTACAATTGCACTTGCAGTCACGTTTTGGTAAATAGGACAGTTAGGTTTGCTAAAATGAGTGGCTTCTATAGCGGCTGCCAGTTCTTCTCTTGCAGGTTCCATTAAGGGCGAATGGAAAGCACCACCAACAGGCAGCACTAATGCACGGCGCGCACCTTCAGCTTTTAATGTTTCGCAAGCCGCATTAATGGCTTCAACTTCCCCAGAAATCACCAATTGTCCAGGGCAATTATAATTTGCAGCAACAACAATACCTTTAGTGGATTCACATACATGTTCTACAAGAGCGTCTTCTAATCCTAAAACCGCAGCCATTGTGCTAGCTTCCAGCTCACAGGCTTTTTGCATGGCTAGAGCTCTTTGAGAAACCAATTTTAAGCCGTCTTCAAAAGACAAAGTGCCATTGGCAACTAAGGCTGAAAATTCTCCTAAAGAATGCCCAGCAACCATATCTGGTTTGAAAGTGTCACCTAAGGTTTTAGCTAAAATAACAGAATGTAAGAAAATTGCAGGTTGTGTAACTTTAGTTTGTTTTAAAGCTTCGGCAGACCCTTCGAACATAGTGTCTGTAATAGAGAATCCTAAGATGTCATTGGCATTTTCGAAGAGTTCTTGCGCCAAACTTGAATTTTCATAAAGGTCTAATCCCATTCCTGAAAATTGAGCACCTTGGCCTGGAAAAATATATGCGTTCATGTGGTTTTAAATTTTAATGTGGCAAAAATAGGGATTATTTTTTACTATTTGGATGCTAATAAAAAGTGAAAGCATTTATCCTATTTACAACATCTCTCATGCATTTTATTGGCTGCCATTTTTGTAGATAAAAATCATTTTGTTTTCAAAGGTTGTATTGCCCGCAATATTGCTAATGTCTCCGTTTTTGGATATATTAAATCTTGTACCTGTTGAGAAAAGCACTGAGTATTCTAGAATATATGCAAAGGTTTCTAGAAACTCACTGTGCATTTGTATGTAAAACGCATCATATTCAAAGCTTAATAAATTTTGAATTGTGCCATGAATTACGTTCGTCTCGTGTAAATGTTCTGGATTGTTCTTATGAAATACCTGATAAGCTTCTTCTAGAATTGAATTTTTAAAGTCTACACCATATTTCTTTATCTATCTTTTTATTTAGATATCAGCACATTCATTATCGTGACATTTGAGACAAACAGAACCTAAATATTCCTCTACCGAAATATTGTCTTTTTTAAAATTTCAGCAACATCATAAGTGAAAAATTGATGATGGTCGATGCCGTTTTGATAAAATAAGGTTAGTTTGTTTTTGTTGATGTCAAAAATAGTGCTGTTAGTTTCGTTTAAACAAATGGCTTCTTGAGTTAAATTTTTATGAGTTATACCTTTTTCCATTTGAAAGTACCGCAAAAGAAAATATGATTTTATTCTTTATACTGAAAGAGAAAGGAAAAAAGGGCGTTTTATTCAAGTAATTTCAAATGGAAAAGGGTATTAGGATTGAATGTGTCTTGATTCTTGCAGTTAGTAAAGAGTAGTAAACTAACTAAAGATAGAAGTGTAAGTTTTATTACACTGAACGGTATTGATCTATTATTTGTTCTTAGCAAGATTGTTGCTACAAGCCAATAATTGAGGCTTCAGCACAACGTTCTCCGTCCATAGCAGCAGAAATGATTCCGCCTGCATATCCACCACCTTCACCACAAGGGAAAAGATTGTGTATTTCGGGATGTTCTAATCTTTCATTCCTAGGAATGTTTACAGGAGAAGATGTACGAGATTCTACACCAATTATATTGGCTTCTTCCGTATAGAAACCTCTCATTTTTTGGTCAAAAGCAGTAAAGCCTTTTCGTAATCGACTTCCAATAAAATTTGGAAATAAGGAGTGTAATGGCGCCGATTTTAAACCTGGTTGATATGATGTGTCATTAAGCGAAGTCGACAAATCGCCTTCAACAAAATCTGTTAAGCGTTGTGCAGGAGCAATTTGACGTCTTCCACCAGCAGTAAATGCCAAACGCTCAAAGCTTTTTTGAGAAGAATATCGTTTCCCTTTTCTTCTTTAAGTGTTATACGTAGCTGAATCTCTTTTACCATAATGCGAAATTAGACAATATTTAAGTGAAAGTTATTGTAAACTTAACTTTATCGTCGTTCGTAAGTGATAAAGGAATAGGCGTAGTTATGTTTATCGTCTTTTTCGTGAAGTACATTTTCTGTTTCTTTCCAAACAGACATGTCTATTTTAGGGAAGAAGGTGTCTGCTTCAAATTCGTGATGCACACGAGTCAATTCAATTTTATCAGCAAATGTCATGGCTTCTCTGTAGATTTCTCCACCACCAATAATAAAAGGCTGTTTGTCGCTTTTAGCAGCATCAAGGGCGTCAGCTAAAGTATTAACAATAATCACGCCTTCTGGTGCTTTGTAATTTTCTTGACGGGTAATTACAATATGAGTTCTATTGGGTAGAGGTTTTGGGAAGCTTTCAAACGTCTTACGCCCCATAATGATGTGGTGATTAGAGGTTAAGGTTTTAAAGCGTTTCAGGTCATTACTCAAATGCCAAATTAATTGATTATCCTTGCCTATCGCATCGTTTTCCGCAGCGGCAACTATAAGGGTCAATTCAAAGTGTTTGTTTTGCTTGTTATTACTGTATTTTCTGTTCTTTGCTTCATTTTGTGCAATTTGTGTTTCTTCTTTGATAAGGTTTTGTTTGAGTTGCTCTATACGCTCATGTTGCTTAGCAACGAGTTTAGCGAGTTGGGCTTTTTCCCAGTCTTTTCCCATAAATTTATGTGTAACAAAGACATTAAAAAAATGATAAATAAATAAGAATAACCATCCAAGTATGGCAAAAACAAACCAATCGGTTTCTAAAATTTTAAAATCGTTGCCAAAACCTAGTCCTATATTAAACAGTATGAAGAAAAGACTACCGATAAGAAATATTACAAAGTGGATGTAAAGTCTTTTTTTCTGCTTAATACGCTGCTGCGCATGCTCTATGAGTGCCAGTTGGTCTTTGTCAATTTGTGGTGTTTTTTTTTTTCTTTCAAACATATTTTAAATATCAGTAGTGGTAAAGTTACTATTTTTCGCAAAGGTAATAGCGTTATTTTGATAATGAAATCCTATAATTCTAAATTTGCCTGTAGTGGACATTTAAAACACAACGCATAATTGTTCTCCGTTTGCAGAGCTACCAAGTATTTTTTAAGATATTAAACAGCTACAGCACCTTTAATATGTGGGTGTGATTTATAGTTGTCTAAAGTAAAATCTTCAAATTTGAAATCAAAAATATTTTTAATATCTGGATTTAAAATCATTTGTGGTAGCGGATGCGGTGCTCTTGAGAGTTGTAATTCTAGTTGTTCTAAATGATTGTTGTAAATATGTGCATCTCCAAAAGTGTGGATGAATTCACCAGGTTGATATCCACAAACTTGTGCCATCATCATAGTTAATAAAGCATAAGAAGCAATGTTAAAAGGAACGCCTAAAAAGATATCAGCACTACGTTGATAGAGTTGACAAGACAGTTTGCCATCGGCAACATAGAATTGAAAAAAGGCATGGCAAGGCGGTAAAGCAGCTTTACTGTTAGCTACGTTTTGGCTAAAGGATATTGAAGTATCAGGGAGTACTGAGGGATTCCAAGCAGAAACAAGCATACGCCTACTGTTTGGATTATGCTTTAAGCTATCTATAACGTCTTTTATTTGATCAATCTCATCATCGTTCCAATTGCGCCATTGCTTACCATAAACTGGTCCTAAGTCGCCGTTTTCATCTGCCCAGTCGTTCCAAATTTTTACACCATTTTTAGTGAGGTAATTTATATTGGTATCGCCTTTTAAGAACCATAATAATTCATATATGATAGACTTAAGGTGTAACTTTTTTGTAGTTACCATTGGGAAACCTTCACTTAGGTCAAATCGCATTTGATAGCCAAAAACACTTTTGGTTCCTGTTCCTGTTCTATCGCCTTTTTCATTTCCGTTGTCTAAAACGTGTTGTACTAAATCTAAATATTGTTTCATGTCATATTTCAAATAATGAGGGACTCATTAAATTAAACGTTCAATTTTAATGGAATTAAAAGTAAAAAAAAGCTCCCTACCAAAAGGCTTGATGCTGAGGTATTATTTAAAAGTTATTAACGGTTTATCCTATAATCATCCCTGCAATGGTGGCAGACATTAAAGAGGCAATGGTTCCGCCAATAAGCGCTTTCATTCCAAACTCGGATAAAGTTTTTCTTTGTGATGGGGCTAATGAGCCTATCCCTCCAATTTGTATACCGATCGAAGCAAAGTTTGCAAATCCACATAACATATAGGTTGCCATTATGATAGATTTTTCGCAGTTGAGATGAATAGCATTTGTAGCATTTTTGAGTTCCGCCAATTGAATATAACCTACAAACTCACTTGCAGCTAATTTAATTCCGAGTAATTGTCCCATAAGTGCCATGTCTTCAATTGCAATGCCAATAAGCCACATCAACGGTGCAAAAATATAGCCCAAAATAAATTCGAGAGATAGCTCTGTGTAAACAGTGTTTGAGGCAATCCAAGTGTTAATGCCAGTAATGCTTCCCACTTTGAGGAAACCATAATTTATCATCGCAATAAATGCTACAAATACTAAAAGCATGGCACCAACATTTACAGCAAGGCGTAGGCCTTCTGTAGTACCGTTGGCAATAGCATCCAAGATGTTAGAACCGATTTTTTCTGTAGAAACATTAACATCGGTATTTATAGCTTCGGTTTGTGGGTATAACATTTTTGAAATTACAATCGCACCAGGAGCTGCCATTACCGAAGCGGCTAATAAATGCTTGGCATATTGTAAGCGTAAAACAGGGTCGTCACCACCTAAAAAACCTATATATGCAGCTAAAACAGCACCAGCTACAGTTGCCATACCACCAATCATAACTAAGAGCATTTCGGATTTATTCATTTTCTCCAAATATGCTTTGATTAATAGCGGTGCTTCGGTTTGTCCCAAAAAAATATTACCAGCAACACTTAAGCTTTCTGCGCCAGAAATTTTGAGAAGTTTGGACAAGAGCCACCCGAAAGCTTTAACTAATTTTTGTATGATACCTAAATAAAATAAAACCGACGTTAATGCAGAGAAAAAGATAATTGTAGGTAGAACTTGAAATGCAAAAATAAAACCAAAGGTGTCCATGTCAACGACTAGCCCCTCAAACAAGAACTTACTTCCTGCTCTTGTAAAATCTAAGACTTTGACAAATAAACTACCTACAATTTCAAAGGCTTTTTGTACAAAAGTAACTTTTAAAACACCAATAGCTATAATCAGTTGAAATCCTAATCCAATACCCACTGTTTTCCAATTTATTGCTTTTTTATTGCTGCTAAATAGGTAAGCGATTGCTACAAGAGTTATCATTCCGAGAAAACCACGTCCAAAGCTTTCTAATGAAAAACCTTGACTGGGTAAAATATCTGAAGCGACCTCTTGAGCGTATGATGTGGTAATTCCTGAAAAAAGAGCTGCAATACCGAAGATTGTTTTTTTCATAACGAAATGTTTTATCGTTTAGAGATTTCGTCTCTGATTTTGGCTGCTGTTTCGTAGTCTTCATCAGCAACCGCTTGGTCGAGTTTAAGGTTGAGTTCTTCCAAGGTTTTGTTTGCGTAATCATCAGCTTCGTCCGAAATAGTTTCAACCGTATCATCAACTGCGTCATCTAAAATTAAATTGTCCTCAGAAACATTCTCTTGTTCTGGATTGACTTTTAAATATATTCCGGCCTTATCTAATATGTTTTTGTAAGTAAAAATAGGTGAGTCAAACCGAAGTGCTAAAGCGATAGCGTCACTAGTTCGAGCGTCAATAATTTCTTCAATTTTATCGGATTCGCAGATTAAACTCGAGTAAAATACACCATCTACCAATTTGTGAATGATTACTTGTTTGATAACAATATCAAAACGGTCTGCGAAGTTTTTAAATAAGTCGTGTGTAAGTGGTCTTGGGGGTTTAATTTCTTTTTCTAAAGCAATAGCAATAGCTTGAGCTTCAAATGCCCCAATGACGATAGGTAATTTTCTGTCTCCATCAACTTCACTAAGTATAAGTGCATAAGCACCATTTTGGGTTTGGCTATAGGAAATACCTTTTATATTTAGACGAACTAGACTCATAATAATTAAAACACAAAGAACTGTTTAAATTTGGACTTTACCAAACTACTATTGGTAGTTTTTAAGATAGAGTAATTTAAACAGTCCTTTTCTAACTACAAGTTAAAAAAATTATGCGTTTTGAGCCTTAAAGGCCTTTAATTTTTCTATTAATTGTGGAACTACTTCAAAAGCATCACCAACAATGCCGTAATCGGCAGACTTAAAGAAAGGTGCTTCTGGGTCTGTATTTATGACTACTTTTACCTTAGAGGCATTAACACCAGCCAAATGCTGAATTGCTCCAGAAATTCCAATAGCAATATAAAGGTTAGATGCTACGGGTTTACCTGTTTGCCCAACGTGCTCACCATGAGGACGCCATCCTAAGTCAGACACGGGTTTAGAACATGCTGTTGCAGCTCCTAAAACGTCTGCTAATTCTTCTACCAACCCCCAATTTTCTGGGCCTTTTAATCCTCTACCACCAGACACGACAACATCGGCATCTGCAATAGTTACCTTATCTGTTGCCTTATCTACAGACTGTACTGTAACATTAGATGTAGTAATTGCAGGTGAAAAGTCTTCTTTTGTAGCGCTCGCTGGATGTTCTACAAGTCCAAATGCATTGCTAGAAACTCCAACGATTTTTACATCTGTAGTAATTTCGGTATGGTTGAATGCTTTGTTGGTAAAGGCTGTACGTTTTACAGTAAATGGCGCAATACTTTCTGGTATTGCCACCACGTTAGAGGCGAATCCTGCGTTTAGGTTCACTGCTAACATTGGCGCTATATATTTACTGTCTGCAGAAGAACTTAATACCACCACTTGGGCACCTTCTTTTTCTGTTGCTTGTTTTACGATATCTGCATAAACGTTAGCATCAAAACCTTCTGAATGCGCAACGTTTAATACTTTATCTACACCATATTTTCCTAGTTCAGAAACATCAGAAGCATTAAACGCTACTGCTGTTACTGTTGTATTCATTTGATTTGCTAAGGCTTTTGCATAAGAAGCAACTTCAAGTGCCCCTTTTTTAAATGTGCCATTATCGGATTCTGTATAAACTAAAACTGACATGTTTTTCTTTTTTAATACGTTAATTAAATCACCTTTGCTTCGTTATGAAGAAGGTTTACTAATTCATCAATGTTATCTGGAGAAACTAATTTTACAGCGCCTTTAGCAGCTGGTTTTTCAAATTTTACAGCAGCAGTAGTGGCATTAGCATCTACAGCTTCTACAACAGATAATGGTTTTTTTCTAGCCATCATAATCCCTCTCATGTTCGGAATCCTTAAGTCGCTTTCTTCAACAAGACCTTTTTGTCCTCCAATAACTAAGGGAAGAGATGTAGTTACCGTTTCTTTACCTCCATCAATTTCTCTAGTAGCTGTTGCTTGAGTGCCATAAATTTCTAAACCAATACAAGTGTTAACAAAATTAGCACCTGAAAGCGAAGCTAACATTCCCGGAACCATACCGCCATTGTAGTCAATAGATTCTCTGCCAGCAATTACCAAATCATAACCGCCATTAGCAACTACGTTTGCCAATTGTTTTGCTACTGCAAATCCATCAGTTGCTTCAGTATTTACTCTAATTGCAGTGTCTGCTCCAATAGCTAAAGCTTTACGAAG
Organism: Flavobacteriaceae bacterium; assembly: GCA_013215095.1. Taxonomy (GTDB): domain Bacteria; phylum Bacteroidota; class Bacteroidia; order Flavobacteriales; family Flavobacteriaceae; genus DT-34. The sequence goes on from JABSPM010000110.1 coordinate 28,241, forward strand.
TGTAGCTTCAGTTTCTCGGCCTCCAACATTTACAACATCTACAGATGCACCTTGTTTTTCTTTGAACCACATCGCTCTTGTTAATCCAAATTCATCATTTGGATTGATTACATATTGTACACCATTGGTGTCGAATTTCGTGTCACCTTCAGTGAAATTAATCTTTGAAGTTGTGTCTGGTACGTGACTAATACACACTAATATTTTCATGATATAATATGTTTTATATGTATATATAAATTTTAAGGTTACGAAGGTAATCAAAATAAAAATAATTTCCTATGCATGCATAGGAAATTATTGTATTGTATTTGAGCTATTTGCCTGTTTTTTGTAATCTTAATCGCGTCGAATTACCACTAATATAGTCTTTTTTTTTAAGCCTTATTAGGTCTTGGATGGTTTAAATTGATCTGAAAAATGGGATTGTATTCAGCAGTATTTTAACTTTGAAGAGTAACGTAAAACAATAAGGATGTAATTATAAACCTCAAGAATTTTATGGTTAACTATACCAAATGCATGTATATTGTGTTGTGGGTTATACACTTATAAAATAAACTATACCTTTTTTTGGGTTCTTTAAAATGTGACAACTAAATTTGAAAACAACTTTTAAAAGAGTCTTTACGTTTGAATTGCATTGGCTAAGGACGGTACAAGTGAGCTTTGTTTTTCTAAGGAAACATTATTTTACGCTAATGTTTTAATGAATAATGCTAAATATTACTATTTTTGCGATGATTAATAATTTATAGTACACAATGAAAACGATTCAGTTTAGAGAAGCAGTCTGTGAAGCCATGAGCGAAGAAATGCGCAGAGATGATAGCATCTATTTAATGGGTGAAGAAGTTGCAGAATATAATGGAGCGTATAAAGCTTCTAAAGGTATGTTAGATGAGTTTGGTCCAAAACGAGTGATTGATACCCCGATTGCCGAGCTTGGTTTTGCTGGTATTGCTGTAGGATCTACCATGACTGGAAATAGACCAATTGTAGAGTTTATGACCTTTAATTTCTCGTTAGTTGGAATTGATCAAATTATTAATAATGCAGCAAAAATAAGACAAATGTCTGGAGGACAATTTAAATGTCCAATCGTGTTTAGGGGACCAACAGCTTCTGCTGGGCAATTAGCAGCAACACATTCACAAGCATTTGAAAGTTGGTATGCAAACTGTCCTGGATTAAAAGTTGTGGTGCCTTCAAATCCTTATGACGCAAAAGGCTTATTGAAAGCAGCGATACGAGATGACGATCCAGTTATTTTTATGGAGTCTGAGCAAATGTACGGCGATAAAGGCGAAGTTCCAGAAGGCGAATACATTCTTCCAATAGGTGTTGCTGATGTTAAAAAAGAGGGCAAAGATGTCACTATTGTTTCTTTTGGAAAAATTATTAAAGAAGCCTTTAAAGCATCAGATGAGTTAGAAAAAGAAGGAATATCTTGTGAGATTATAGATTTGAGAACGGTAAGACCAATGGACCATGAGACCATTTTAAATTCTGTAAAGAAGACAAATCGTTTGGTTGTTTTGGAAGAAGCATGGCCATTTGGAAATGTTGCTTCAGAAATCACATATCAAGTGCAAGATAAAGCTTTTGATTATTTAGATGCTCCAATTCAACGTATTAATACCGCAGATACTCCTGCACCATATTCACCTGTTTTATTGGCAAATTGGTTACCAAACAGTAATGATGTTATCAAAGCTGTGAAGAAGGTAATGTATAAATAAAATTATTATTTTGACTTTTAGGCTTTATTAGCATGATTGTTGATGAAGTTTTACTTATGAGAAAATATTTATTCCTATATCTAACATTGCTATGTTGTGCGGTAGCGTTTGCTCAAACTAAAGTTAGTGGGTATGTATATGATGAAAATAATGAACCTGTAGCTTTTGCTAATGTTGTTTTTAAAGGCTCTTCGGAAGGTGCTATTACTAATGAAAATGGGCGTTTTTACTTAGAGTCTAATAAAACTTGGAAGACCATTGTAGTCTCCTTTGTTGGTTATGAAACGATAAGCTTAGATTTGCCTAAACGGGTCAACTACGAATTAAATATTAGATTAAAAGAAGAAGCCGCGCAATTGGATGCGGTTGTTTTGGTGTCTGGTAAACAACCTAAAAAGAACAATCCTGCTATTGATATTCTTAGAAAAATCTGGAAATACAAACGTAGGAATGGTGTAAAACAATTTAAACAATACGAATACGATAAATACGAAAAATTAGAATTTGACCTTAACACTATAGATAGCGCTTTAATGAAAAGTCGCTTGTTTAAAGGTATGGAATTTGTGTTTGAGGAAGTTGATACATCACGAGTGACTGGAAAGACCTATTTGCCGATGTTTATCAATGAAGCAGTTTCAAAAGTTTATGGAGATAATGAAATAAATAAAGAGAAAATTGTCTTAAGAGGGAATAAGAACTCTGGATTTAGTGATAATCAGACAATTATTGATTTTATACAGGACTTGTACTCCGATTATAATATTTATGATAATTATTTAAAGTTTTTTGATAAGAGTTTTGTGAGTCCTCTATCACGCACCGGAATTAATACCTATAACTACGTACTAGCAGATAGTACATTTATAGATAATAAATGGTGTTATAATATTATTTATTATCCTAGGCGAAAAAATGAATTGACATTTAAAGGCGATTTTTGGGTTGCAGATACCACATTCGCTATTAAGGATATAAATTTGCAAGCCTCTAAAAGTGCGAATATTAATTGGGTAAAAGAAATTTATATCGAACAAGAGTTTGAAGTGCTCAATGATTCGTTATTCCTTGTCAAACGTGATTATATGATGTCTGATTTTGCTTTTAATAAAAAAGAAAAATCGAGAGGTATTTATGGAAAACGTACCACTTTATATGACAATTATAAGTTTAATAAACAAAAACCACTTAAATTCTATGAAAAGGAGGTTTATAATTATGATAAGGACGTTTATGATAGGGATGCCAATTTTTGGGAAGAAAATCGTTTAGAAAAACTCAATAAAGACGAAAAAGGCGTTTATAAAATGTTAGACACGCTCAAAACTGTAAAGAAATTTAAGCGGCTTTATAACCTCGGTAGTATATTGTCATCTGGATATATTGAGTTTAATACCTTGCCATTAGATTACGGACCAATTTTTTCAACTTTTGGGTATAACGAAGTTGAAGATATACGATTACGAGTAGGTGGTCGTACCTATTTTGGACGCAATGACTTATGGCGCATAGAGGGGTTTTTGGCTTATGGGTTTGGCGACGATAAGTTCAAATACGGCATCACAGGAAAAATTTTGTTAGATAAAAAACGACGCCTTATCATTTCGGGAGGTAATCGTAGAGATATAGAGCAAATTGGTGCAAGTTTGACAACCTCAACTGATGTTTTGGGACGTAGCTTAGCATCGTCTTCCATTGCTGGAACTGGTAATAATGATAAACTTACTAATATTAATTTAACAACATTGGCGATAGAAGCAGAGCCATGGCGTAATCTAGTGTTTAGATTGGGCGGAAATTATAGGACCTTAGCCTCTGCATCTCCAACGTTTAGTTTAAACTACTACGATGATGATGAGCTAAATGGAGTCGCTTCTGAAATTAAACAATTTGAATCGACATTATCATTGTTTTATTTTCCAAAACGAAAAATGAGTGGATTTGGTGTTGAAAGACTTGAAGTTAATGATGATTTTGCTCGAATTTTTGCTCAAATTAGTAGGGGTGATAAAAACATATTGAATAGCGATTTTGATTACACCAAATTACAGTTCTCATATTTGCAACCGTGGCAAATTGGCGGATTTGGGAGACTTTACTCTACTATCGAAGCGGGTAAAACTTTTGGAGAAGTACCTTTGGGTTTATTGAGCGTAGTGCCTGGTAACCAATCTTATTTTTCTATTTATAATACCTTCTCGCAACTTGATTTTTACGAATTTGTTACAGATACCTATACATCACTACACTTAGAACATAATTTTAATGGGCGTTTATTTTCTCGTATACCATTGTTAAGGAAACTTAACTTAAGAGAAATTTTAAGCTTTAGAGGAGTTTGGGGAGAAATATCGGATGCCAATAGGGATTTAAATGCCTCAGGATTAATATATAATGCTCCAGATGATAAGATTTACTGGGAATACGGTTTTGGCATTGGAAATATATTTAAAGTCTTTAGATTAGACTTTAATTTTAGAGGAAATTACCTCGAGAATCCCGATGCTCGAAAATTTGGAGTTACAGGCGCATTCGGGTTCTATTTTTAGTATATAAAAAATACTTACAAACTGAAAGTCAATTTAGTTGCTCAAACTTATAGTGTTTCTTACCTTTGCGCACCTTAAATTTTTGAAAAGAATAAATGATTATGAAGAATACAGAGACTTTTGATGTATTAATAGAAATTCCAAAAGGAAGTAGAAACAAGTATGAATATGATTTTGAGTTAAATAAAATACGTTTTGACCGTATGTTGTTTTCTTCAATGATGTATCCTGGAGATTACGGTTTTATCCCTGAAACTTTGGCCTTGGATGGGGATCCATTAGATGTTTTGGTGCTAGGTTCAGAGCCAACATTTCCAATGTGTGTGATGGAAGTTAAGCCTATTGGAGTATTTCATATGGCAGATGAAAAAGGACCAGATGAGAAATTAGTTTGTGTGCCTGTATCTGATCCTATTTGGAACAAAGTGAATGATCTGATGGATATTAATCCGCATAGAATTGAAGAAATTACACATTTTTTTCAGGTATATAAAGATTTAGAAAAAAAGAAAGTTGATGTTGGTGGCTGGGGTGATGCAAAAGAAGCTATTGATATTTTTAAGAAGTGTACAGAGCGCTATGAGAATAGTGCACATAAACTTACAGATAGTTTTAAAATTTAAGCTTTTTTTTAGAATGAAAATAAATAAGCCCTTCAGATAGCCTTCTGAAGGGTTTTTTTTGTGCATTGTTTTTGTTACTTTAGCCCAGCTAAAAAACAAAACCAATTTTAATATGGAATCAAATATGATTTATATGCCAATAATTTTGGCAGTATTAGGACTAGTATATATGCTAGTTAAAAAGTCTTGGGTCATGAAACAAGATGCTGGAGATGGGAAAATGAAAGAGATTTCCGATCACATTTATGAAGGTGCCCTAGCGTTTTTAAATGCAGAATATAGGCTTTTGGCAATTTTCGTTGTTATAGTAAGTGTGCTTTTGGCTATTGTATCTTATGTCGTTGAAACAACACATTGGTTAATAGTTGTTGCTTTTATATTTGGAGCTGTTTTTTCTGCTTTTGCAGGGAATATTGGAATGAAGATAGCAACAAAAACGAATGTAAGAACTACACAGGCAGCGCGTACGAGCTTACCTATGGCGTTAAAAATATCCTTTGGTGGTGGAACCGTCATGGGACTTGGCGTAGCCGGATTAGCTGTACTTGGTCTAACAGGATTTTTTATTATTTTTTATCAAGTTTTTATGGGAGGAACTTGGTCTTCTACAGGAGATATGACTGTTGTTCTTGAGACGTTAGCAGGATTCTCATTAGGTGCGGAGTCTATTGCATTATTTGCCCGTGTTGGTGGAGGTATCTATACCAAAGCTGCAGATGTTGGTGCTGACCTTGTAGGGAAAGTAGAAGCTGGAATTCCAGAAGATGATCCTCGTAATCCAGCTACTAATGCGGATAACGTAGGTGATAATGTTGGGGATGTTGCAGGTATGGGAGCAGATCTGTTTGGATCTTATGTAGCTACAGTATTAGCCGCAATGGTGTTAGGTAACTATGTGATCAAAGATATGGGTGGAAGTATTGAAGATGTCTTTGGAGGTATTGGTCCAATATTATTACCAATGGCAATTGCTGGTGCTGGGATTATTATTTCAATCATTGGTACCATGTTAGTGAAAATAAAAAGTAACGCGGCAAAAGAAGCGCAAGTTATGGGGGCGTTAAATATTGGTAACTGGACATCTATTATATTGGTTGCAGTGTCGTGTTTTGCTTTATGCTACTATATGTTGCCAGAAACAATGCGTATGGAATTTTTTGGAGAAGGATTAAAATACGTTACTAGAATGGATGTATTTTATGCTACTTTAGTAGGCTTAGTTGTAGGGGCTTTTATTTCTTCTATTACAGAGTATTACACAGGATTAGGCAAGAAACCAATCTTAAAGATTGTACAACAATCTTCAACAGGAGCAGGAACTAATATTATTTCAGGTTTGGCAACAGGTATGATTTCTACATTCCCGTCGGTAATATTATTTGCTTTAGCAATTTGGGCATCATATGCATTTGCTGGCTTTTATGGCGTTGCTTTAGCAGCTTCTGCAATGATGGCTACAACCGCCATGCAGTTGGCGATTGATGCGTTTGGACCAATTGCAGATAATGCAGGAGGTATTGCAGAGATGAGTGAACAAGACCCAATTGTAAGAGAACGTACAGATATATTAGATTCAGTAGGAAATACAACAGCAGCTACAGGTAAAGGGTTTGCTATTGCTTCTGCGGCATTAACCTCATTAGCGTTATTTGCAGCTTATGTTACATTTACAGATATTGAAGGAATTAATATTTTTAAAGCGCCTGTTTTGGCAATGCTTTTTGTTGGAGGTATGATTCCTGTAGTATTCTCTGCATTAGCAATGAATGCAGTAGGTAAAGCTGCTATGGAAATGGTACATGAAGTACGTCGTCAGTTTAAGTCTATTCCTGGTATTATGGAAGGTACTGGCAAACCAGAATATGATAAATGTGTTGCTATTTCTACCCAGGCATCTTTAAAAGAAATGATGTTACCAGGTTTATTAACTATTGGTTTCCCTTTGGTTATTGCTTTTGTTCCAATGCTATTTGGAATGGATAATAAGGCTATTGCTGAAATGTTAGGAGGCTACATGGCAGGTGTAACTGTGAGTGGTGTTTTATGGGCAATTTTCCAAAACAATGCTGGTGGAGCTTGGGATAATGCTAAAAAATCTTTTGAAGCTGGTGTCGAGATTGATGGAGAAATGACATATAAAGGTTCAGATGCACATAAAGCCGCAGTAACAGGCGATACAGTGGGTGATCCATTTAAAGATACTTCTGGACCTTCAATGAACATCTTAATTAAGTTAACGTGTTTGATAGGTTTAGTGGTTGCACCAATTTTGGGAGGACATACCTCTGAGGAGGCTCATGCTACAATAGAAGAAACTCAAGAAGCTAAAACGATATTAGTGGATGAGCAGATTGTAGAAATAGAAAAGGAAGGGACTTTAGAAATTTCTGAAGTTACCAAATAAGTCAATATGCAATAGTATAAAAAACCACGTTATCTAACGTGGTTTTTTATGTTTTATACGAGTTCTTCTGTTAAATTGCATATTAGAAAAATGATGATTTTTTATCTAAGACAAAAAAGCGCATTTTAATTGAATAATTTAGGAGTAGAGATGGTATTAATTAAAATAGACCATTGATTTCAGCGTCTATTTTATTAATGATGCTTCCAAGATCTTCAGGATTATCTACAAAATCTAAATGATCTACATCAATAATCAAGAGCTTGCCTTTGTTGTAGCCATGAATCCAAGCCTCATAACGTTCGTTTAGGCGACTCAAATAATCAATACTAATAGAGTTTTCATAGTCACGCCCTCGTTTATGAATTTGATTTACCAAATTGGGGATAGAACTTCTAAGATATATTAATAAATCTGGACCTTTAACCAATTCTTCCATCAATTGAAATAGTGAGGAATAGTTTTCAAAATCTCTATTGGTCATTAAGCCCATGGCGTGCAAGTTAGGCGCAAAAATATGGGCGTCTTCATAGATTGTTCTGTCTTGAATAATCTCTTTGCCGCTTTCTCTGATTTTTAAAACTTGTCTAAATCGACTATTAAGAAAATACACTTGAAGATTAAAACTCCAGCGTTCCATTTGGTTGTAAAAATCGTCTAGATAAGGATTGTCAACTACATCTTCTAGTTGTGCTTCCCATTTATAATGCTTAGCTAATAGTTTGGTAAGCGTTGTTTTTCCTGCACCAATGTTTCCTGCGATGGCTACATGCATAATTGTTAGTCATTTATGAGTTGAAATTGGTAGGTATTATTACCATCGTAAATATACAAGGTTTCATCAACTACAAAAAACTGTTTTATTAACAATTTTGGAAGCGCTATGACTTTTGTTTTAAAGTTGGATTTTTTAGTGACATATAAGTTATTTTCTCGTTTCAAAATTAATTGGTCTTTGTATTCTAGAATTTCCGTAAACCCTGAATTAACATCTTTTAGGATAAGACTTCCAAAATAATTGAAAATGTAAAAATGAGTAGCTGTCAATAGCCAACAATAATTGTAGTTGCTCTTTAGGTCTAGAGGTTTGCCTGTTATGGGGAAGGTATTTAAAATGGTTTTGTTATTAAGATAATCGAAGAGCTCTAGCTGTAAGGTGTTGTCATTAAAAAGCCATACGCGATTGTCATTTGCTGTTGTAAGATGCGTAGGTAGTCTAAAAGGCTCTAAGGTGTTAAAGTCAGTTTTTGTAATTTCTGACAAGCGGTTATCGAGTATGACAAGGGTATTAAAATCTTTGTAAAACAGATTTATTTTTAAAGGATTAAAGGCATTAGCACTTGTAATAGTTCCAAGCTGAACATTACTATATTCTAGCTTCCCTTTGGTTCCAATAGTATAAAACGTATTGCCCTGAAAACTGTAAGTCGTCCCAAAGTTATCGACTTTAATAATGTTTTGATGTTTATATGAATGTTTTGAAATTAACTTCGCGGTCATGGTTTCTTGTCCAAAGCAAGCCCAAGTAAAACAAAATAGTATAATTTTTATAGCATTCATAAAGCACTGTAAAGTACAAAAATCAATTTAATTTTAGTAAATTAATTTGTACCCGAAACCTCTAACATTTACAATTTGAATATTGTGGTCTTGCTTTAGTTTTTTCCTTAACTTCGTGATATACACATCCATGCTTCTGGCGGTAAAAAAATCATCATTTCCCCATAGTTTTCTTAGAATTATGCTGCGTTCCAAAACGTTATTTCTGTTTTTGAAGAGGTGAAATAAAAGATGGGCTTCTCTGTGTGTGAGTTGTATTTTTTCTTCGTCTTTGTATTGTAAAGTTTGTTTAGGAAAGTTAAATATAAAATTACCAATGCTGCATATTTCAGCAGTTTTTTGAATTTTAGTACGATCCAACAAATTATGAATGCGAACAATCAGTTCTTCCATACTAAAAGGTTTTTTTAGGTAGTCATTACCACCTATGGTAAAGCCTTCTAGAACATCTTGCGTTTGGGATTTTGCAGTTAAGAAAATAATAGGAATATGTTCATCTTCCAATCGAATTTCTTTAGCTAATGTAAATCCATCTTTTTTAGGCATCATGACATCCAGTACTAAGATTTGAGGTTTGTGAGAAGTGTATACTTCAAAGGCTTTTTCACCATTCTCACATAAGAGCACTTTAAAGTTTCGAGTCTCTAAGCTTTCTTTTATAATTTGAGCTAAAGCAGGTTCGTCTTCTGCCAATAGTATTGTTATAAGATCATTTGTCATAGGGTAATTGTGTTTTAAAAGTGGTTAGGTTGCGAGATAGCTCTAAGGCGATAGTTCCGTTGTGTTTCTCCACGATGGTTTTTGTATAATAGAGTCCAATTCCAAAACCTTTAATATCATGAGTATTTCCCTTGGGTACACGATAAAATTTTTCAAATATACGGTCTTTATGAGCTTTGGTTAAAGTGTTTCCATTATCTGAAATTGTTAAAACTAATCTATCAGAAGCCTCTTTGAGATGTATTGTAATGATTGAGCCGCCATATTTTATGGCATTATCAATAATATTATTTAGCGCATTTTCAAAATGAAATATATCAACATCTACGTCATGTTTAGGTTTGTCTGTTTCAAATGAAATCAATTTATCATTGTTGAATGTGTGTTTTTTTAAAAGACCTTCTATGAGATCAACGAGATTAACGGTTGTTTTGTCGAGCTGAAGATTTTGACTGTTTAGTGTTGCTGTTTCTAATATTTTTTCAACCATAATGTTAAGCTTGTTTAATTGGATACTTGACATGCTGAGATAGGATTTGGTCTTGACTTTGTCATTAATCATGTCAAAATCCTTGATGCTTTCTAGGGCAACTCCAATAGTTGCTATTGGTGTTTTAAACTCGTGAGTAATATTACTTATGAGGTCATTTTTGAGTTCAGCTAACTGTTTTTGGTGTTTAATAATAATGAGTAAGTAGAACAAACAACTGATCACTGTTAGTACTAAAAAAGTAGAGATTATAATTCCTGTGAGGCTGCGTTTTAAAATTTCTTTAGTGGTATCAGAGAAACTTGCATAGATAGTGCTGTTATCTGGTAAAAAAGTAGATTGCGATTGTACCAATAGTTCTGATTTTTGCGCTATTAATTCTTCTATGGAGTCTTTACTGTGTTTAGCATGTGACAGATGTAATTGATGTTTGATTCCTAATTTTTTTTGTTCAATTTCGTCTCTGAAGAAAGGCTCTATGTTTTCGATGTTTATCGTATTGTTAATCATAGATATGGCAACTGTGGCGCTCAAATTTTTTAAATGATTAATGAGAGTAGAATCTGCTTTTTCATTCAAAATATGTCCTGTGATGTTATTGATTCTATTGGCGGCATTATTCTCATGTATATGTTGAATATGTTGGTCTAAATAATCGGTATCTAAGTTCTTTGAAAAGGAGATGTTTCCATCTCCTATATCTATTACAACAGGGTTTAAAGAACTGTTTTTATTTGATTTATAATTTAATATGTTGCTGCTATTATTAAACATAACCTCACCTGGAAAAATGTTGTTTTCTTGGGTGGTAGTAATAAACGATATTTCCGAAAGTTTTGCGAAATAATTGTTAATAGCCTTATCTAAACTATTTTGAACTTCAACGATGAGATGCTGTTTGTTAACTTGATAATTCTTATAGTTCCAATACCATTGAATTGCAATTGTACTTAGTATTACGGCAACAATAAGGTATAACGTCCATTTGTATTTTGAGTTATTCATAATTCAAAAGTAAGTGTTTAAACAACATGTAACTAGTGGCTTAACACTAGTTAACACTAGTTAACAGGAATTACTGAGTTTATTATTCATATTTGCAACTGTTAAGAATGAATAATAAAATAAAAATAAACAATTATGATTACAGTAACAAAGAGCATAGTGCTAGGTCTATTAATGTTTGGAATTACCCTAAATGCGCAAGATTTTCATGGTGAAGCCATCTATAAGACCCATTCGGAAATTGATATAATAAAACGTGATAGTACCCAACGTGGTGATATTTCGAAGTCACATGGAGACATACAGTCGGAATTCGAAGCTATTCTTCAAAAGCAGTTTCAGAAAACCTTTAAACTAAGCTTTAATAAACAGGAGTCTTTGTATAAAGAAGAAGAGCAATTAGAATCGCCAATGCCACAATCTCAAAATATGGAGGTCATGTTTATTGGAGGTACTAGTAGCAATGTGTTTTATAAGAATCTTACAGAAAAACGATTTAGCAAACAGAGTGAAACCATGGGGAAGCTGTTTTTAATTCAAGGCGCATTAGAAAAATATGATTGGGAGTTAGGAAGTGAAACTAAGAATATTGGAAATTATACTTGTTTTAAAGCGACCTTAAAGCAAAGTTCAGAAAAAAATTCGCTAGTTATGATGAAGGATGATAATCTAGATGATAGTTTGAATGAGGGCGAAACTGAAATTGTAGCATGGTATACGCCTCAAATACCTGTAAATACAGGCCCAGATGATTATCATGGTTTACCAGGTTTAATCTTAGAGGTTAATGATGGATTCCAAACAATATTATGTAGCAAGATTGTATTGAATCCCAAGAATAACACTGAAATTATTGCGCCTACGAAAGGTAAGAAAGTTACCCCAGAAAGGTATAATGAAATTATGGAAAAGAAATTTAAGGAGATGGAAGATCGTTATTCGCCAAATGATAAAGATGGGGAGACCTTTGAAATTCGTATTGGAGGGTAGCGCAATAGCAAAGTCTTTATAGAACATTTTTATTGGGTTTTCAATGTTAATGTTTTTAAAATACTATATATTGTTTAATATTTTTGTAAATTGTGTTAAACAAAAATATAACGGTATTATGAAATCAATTTCAATAGTTTTGCTCTCGGTTGTTTTAATGTTTGTGCTGTCTTCTCATAGGTCTTATGAGAACTATTATCAAGAGTTTAAGGGAGAGGCAATCTATGTCTCAAAGTCTAAAATGGAACTTGGAAAATGGGGTTCAACATTGCCAGAAGCGCGAAAAAAGGAAATTGCTAATCGATTAAAAAACCGTTTAAATAAAACATACGTTCTTACTTTTAATAGGGAAGCTTCAATGTTTAAAGAAGATGAGAGGCTCGATGCAATTTCTGGTGCGACAGATTCTTGGGGTGCGTATTTTACACCTGGAGATCAGTATAAAAATGTTAAAACCAAAACACAAGTGCAAGATCAAGAATTTTACGGTAAACGTTTTTTGGTAAAAGATAATTTACAACCGATACAATGGCAGATGGGTAATGAAAGCAAAACAATAGGGAAGTATAATTGCTTTAAAGCGATGGCTTTAATTCCTACTGAAGAGCTTAAGTGGTATGATTTTTCCTGGAGTCAGTTGCGTAATTCAGAAAAGAAAGCAGAAGAAAATCAAGAGGACAAAATCATAGACATGACTCAAGTAGAGGCATGGTATACGCCTCAAATACCAGTGAGTCATGGACCTTTAGAGTACTGGGGTTTACCTGGCTTAATCTTGGAAGTTAGTACTGGAAATACAACCTTGCTATGTTCAAAGATTACTGTAAATCCTAAGGAAACTATAGAAATAGAAGCGCCTAGACGCGGAACTCAAGTTACAAAAAAGGAATATAAAAATATCGTATTTGATAAAATGAAAATGTTTAGAGCGAGTCGCACAGGGCGCAGTCATTAGTTTAACATTATTTTAACGGTTTCTTGTTAAACTTAATTTTTGGACATTAGTCTTAACTCTATGTTACAGAATATATTAAGATTAATACTTAAAAATATACCATGAAATCCTATTACAAGAGTTTAGTTGCGAGTTGCTTAGCCTTATTTTTTATAGAATTTACCTACGGACAGAGTTTTCAGGGTAAAGCATATTACTTTTCAAAGACCTCAGTAGATATGGGTGATTTTGGGCGAAAAGGTTTGAGTGAAGGTAAGAAAAAGCAGATTGCTGAGCGATTAAAAGATATGTTTGAAAAAACCTTTATACTAACGTTTAATCAGTCAGAATCCACCTATAAAGAAGACGAAAAACTAGAAGCGCCAGGTGGTGGAGGTATGTTTAAAATGATGATGGGAGGTTTTACCGATTCTGGGTTGCAGTATAAGAACGTGAAATCGAAAGAGTTTTTACAACAAAAAGAATTTTTTGGTAAACAATTTCTAATTACTGATAATTTAGAAAAACTAGATTGGAAGCTCTCAGGTGAAACTAAGAAAATAGGGCAATATTTGTGCATGAAAGCTACAGCAACCAAAGCACTAAATGAAACTGATTTTACTAGTATGCGTATGAAGCGTAAGGGGCATGACAAAGAGAATACTAAAGATACTGAAAAAGGAGATGATTTAGAACAGGAGGTAGAAATCCCAAAAGAAATAGAAATTACAGCATGGTACACCCTAGAAATCCCAGTTAATCAAGGCCCAGGAGAGTATTGGGGCTTACCAGGGTTAATCCTTGAGGTTAATGCAGATAGAACCACTATACTGTGCTCTAAGATAGTAATGAACCCGAAAGATAAAACCACGATTAATAAACCAAAAAAAGGTAAAAAAGTTACCAAAGAGGCGTATAATACCATCGTTAAGAAAAAGACGAAAGAGATGCAAGAGATGTATCAAGGACGAGGACGTTCTGGTGGTATGAGACCACGAGGTTAACGCCTAACTATTACTTAAATTATCCTAATAGGAGGATAGTCATTAACACCAAAATTTAGTTACATGAAACGTATAATAACCACAATGCTGCTCGTAGTGGCAAGCCTAAGCTTTGCTCAAGTTGAAGTCGTGGGTGTAGTAAAAGATAGCATCGGAAATCCATTAGAGTTGGCCAATGTTGTCGCAATTAATCAAGAGACAAAAGCATTGGATTCTTATGGGATTACCAATGATGATGGGCGTTATAAATTGAACCTAAATTCTAATTCAATATATAAGATTCAAATCAGTTATATTGGAATGAAATCTGCCAATGAAACTTTGGTGACCAAAACCACAAATATAATAAAGGATTTTACCCTAGAACAGGATAATTCTCTGGAGACTGTTGAGCTCACTTATGAGATGCCTGTATCTATTAAAGGGGATACCTTGGTTTATAATGCAGATTCCTTTAAACGCGAATCTGACAAAAAATTAGAAGATGTACTCAAGCGACTACCAGGTATTGAAGTTACAGATGAGGGAAAGATAGAAGTTGAAGGAAAAGAAGTAGGCAAGGTTATGGTTGAAAATAAAGACTTCTTTGATGGCGACTCTAAGTTAGCAGTCCAAAATATTCCAGCCGATGCAATTGATAAAGTTCAAGTTTTAAAAAATTATGATGAGGTTGGGCAATTAAGTAGTGTGCGCAATAATGAAGACAATATCGCTATAAATATCAAATTAAAAGAAGGAAAGAAGAATTTTTGGTTTGGAGAGGTAACTGCAGGAGCTGGACCAGACGAACGTTATTTAGTACACCCAAAGTTGTTTTATTACAGTCCAAAATACAGTATAAATATTATCACAGATATGAATAATATTGGTGAAATACCATTTACTACATCTGATTATTTCAAGTTCACTGGAGGTTTTAAAGGTGTTAACAGAAACAGCGGAACAAGTTTTGACGTGTCTTCGGGTGATATGGGCTTTTTAACCATGCGTAACAATCGTGCAAAGGCCATTGATACCAAATTTGGAGCTGCAAACTTTAGTTATTCTCCAAAGAAAACTTGGGATTTAAGCGGATTTGCAATTTATTCGGCGACAAGAACAGATATGGAAGAAAATAGCAATAGGCAATATGTTGGAGATGACGATGGTAATGTAACTATTGGTCAAAATGAAACTACAGAAAGTAATACCCATCAAAAAAGTAATCTAGGACTATTTAAATTAAGCTCAAGTTATAAGCCTAATGTTAATAACCATTTTGATTATGATATTCTTGGTCGCGTTTCAAAGCAGAGTGAATTTCAAGATTTTTACTCCTCTATTTTAGATAATATTGATGAAAATAAGACGCAAAATCCTTATAGTATTAACCAAAATATAAATTACTACTATACCCTCAATGAAAAGAATATTTTTGCCTTTGAAGCACAGCATTTATGGCAGGATGAAGATCCCTTTTACAATGCAGCATTGACTCAAAAGGAACAATTTCAATTTTCGGATGTTTTGGGTTTAGACTCTAACCAAGAGGGGTATAATGTAGCACAAGACAAACGCATAAAAACCAATAAACTCGACGCTAAATTGGATTATTGGTATGTGCTTAATCAAAAAAGTAATATTAATTTCACGTTCGGAACGATGTTTTCTAAACAAGATTTTAATTCAGAAATTTTTCAGATTTTAGATAATGGTACGAGATACGAGTTAGATAATGCGCAAAGCAATATAGAAAATGATGTGAAGTATAGTTTTAGCGATATTTACTTAGGAGCTCACTATCGTTTGAAAGCAGGGAAATTTACAATTACACCTGGGTTTTCGATACACAGTTACACTACTAATAACGAACAATTGGGTAGCGAACTTAAGGATGATTTCTTTAGAGTATTGCCAGATTTGAATGTGCGTGTTCAATTAAAGAAAAGTGAAAATGTGGCCTTCAGTTATAGCATGCAAACCAATTTTACAGACGTAAACCAATTGGCGGAAGGCTTAGTGTTTAATAACTACAATTCTTTATTTCAAGGAAATAGAACCTTAGAAAACGCTTTGTCTCATAATTTAAATTTAAGTTATTTTAGTTTTAACATGTTTAACTATACCAATGTATTTGGATTTATAAATTATAGCAAACGATTAGATCAGGTAAGGACCCAATTTAATCCAAGTAGTATTTTTCAAGTGTCGTCACCGTTCAATTCTAATTTTGCTGACGAAACCTTAATGGCTAATGGACGTTTTGAGCGCACATTTGGAAAATTAAAAGCCTCTTTGGGAGGTACCTTTAATTACTCTAAGTTTAACCAGATTGTAAATGATGAGCGCAGTATTAACGAAAGTTTTACACAGGCATATAGAGCACGCTTTAGTACCAATTTTAAAACAGCACCAAACTTTGAGTTAGGATATAATTTATCGATAAATGATTATGAGCAGGGCGGGGGAAGTAATAAGTTTTACACGCATAACCCATTTGCAAATGTAAATATGTATTTCTTAAAGAGCTTTGTATTTAAAGCAGATTACTCCTATGTTAATTATAGAAGCGAAACAGAAACCATTAACAATTATAGTTTCTTAGATGCGAGTTTAGCGTATCAGAAAAAAGACAGCAAATGGGAATATAAGCTTGGTTTAACGAATATTTTAGATACAAAATCACTTAATGAAGATAACTCCTCAGTGGGTTTAATTAGTACTAGTGAATATTTTGTACAACCGCGATATGCCGTATTTAGTATCAAATATGATTTGTAAAAGTTTGAAATATAGCATGCTGACAAAAAAGCGTAAAAAGTTCTGTTTTTTTCTTTAAAGAATGAAGAAACTATGATATATTTGCCGTCAGTTTTGGGGAGATACTCAAGCGGCCAACGAGGACAGACTGTAAATCTGTTGGTTTTTACCTTCGCAGGTTCGAATCCTGCTCTCCCCACAAATGAACTTAAACTTAAAGCCTGCACAATAATCGTGCAGGCTTTGTTTTTATATGATGAAAATATAAAAGGGTTTTACCGTTTTGATTAGTCCTAAAAATGGAAGAGGTACATTTTTGGGGTTGATTATTGGTTTGCTAAACCTGTAGAGTTATATGTTTCTGTTTGAAAATTTTTTACATCTATTCAAAGTCAAAATTAAACTCCATATTTGGGTGTACAAAAAAAAGACATAGCTGTTTAGATATTGTCTAAAGCCGTTATGAAGTTATGAATAGGCATGGCATTTTCGACGTCAAAGTCGCCTATTTTGGTGCGGCGTAATGCAGATAAGTGGCTGCCAGAATTCATAGCCTTTCCAAAATCATGAGCCAAACTTCTAATGTAAGTGCCTTTGCTGCAAACGATCTTAAATTCTACTTCTAGGCCATTAATCTTAGTGATTTCAAATGCGTTAATGGTTATTTTTCGTGGATTTATGGACACTTCTTGCCCTGCTCTAGCAAACTCATATAAGCGTTTTCCGTCTTTTTTTATCGCGGAAAATACGGGTGGAAATTGTTCAATCTCACCAATGAATTGCTGTGTGGTTTGACGTATAAGTGCCTCGGTAATATGAGTCGTAGGATAGTGGTGGTCTATTTCAGTTTCTAAATCAAAGGACGGGGTAGAGCTTCCTAAAACGATTGTGCCTGTATAGGTTTTCACTTGTGCCTGAAAACGCTCTATTCGTTTGGTCATTTTACCAGTGCATATTACCAATAAGCCTGTAGCTAAAGGGTCTAAAGTTCCTGCATGACCAACTTTTATTTTTTTGACATTAAATGTTTTTCTAATCTTCCAGCGCAATTTGTTAACTACCTGAAAAGAGGTCCAGTTCAAAGGTTTGTCGATAAGCAATACTTGCCCATCCATAAATGTTTCTAACGTATTCATTACTTTATAAAAGATGCAATAATAGCAATTGTTCCAACAATCAAACAGTAGATTGAAAAATACTTTAATTTGCTTTTTTGTACAAGTTTAATCATCCAAGTACAGGCTAACAATCCTGCAAAAAAAGCGGAGATGAAACCTGCAGTTAGCGATATAGTGTGCGCTGTATTAAAGGTAAGATCACCACTCAAAATATCCTTTGCGATTTTGCCAAAAATTAAGGGCACTACCATTAAAAATGAAAAACGCGCAGCTTTACGCTTGTCATTACCCAATAATACCGAAGTAGAAATCGTTGCTCCAGATCTTGAAATTCCTGGTAGCATAGCAATAGCTTGAGATATTCCAATTACAAAAGCATTAGAAAAAGATACTTTTTTATCAGTATTTGTTGCTTTATCTGCCAAAAATAATAGCAATGCAGTGGCAATAAGCATGCAGCCAACTAAGGTGATATTACCACTAAATAAGGCTTCTAATTCAGATTCGAAGAATAAACCAAGAAAAACAGCTGGGAGCATTGATAATGCAATTTTAGCAACAAATTGGAGGTCATCGTTCCATTGAAAAGTCAATGCACCTTTTAGAATTTCAAAAATATCTTTTCTAAAAATAACCAGGGTGCTCAATGCTGTAGCAAAGTGCAAGATGACAGTAAATAGAAGACGCTCTTCAGGAATACTATCGTCTCCTAAAATAGCTTTTCCTAATTCTAAATGACCGCTAGAAGATACAGGTAAAAATTCTGTAAGTCCTTGGATGATGCCTAGAATAATTGAATCGATAAGTTCCACAGTGTCAAAGTATCAAAAATGAAACGTACTATTTTTTGTCTAGATTTCCTAAAATGGCATAGATTTGAACGCCAAAACCAATAAGTATAAGTGCTGGTGCTAAACGAATACGTTGCCAATGAAAAATTCCAGGATTAAACACATTAGGGTCGTCGCTTCCGCCGCCAGACATAAGTATAAATCCTAAGGCTATAATAGCCAACCCTATAAACATAAGTTTGTAATTCTTTTTTCCGAAAACGAAATTATGCTTAGTGTTTTGTTTGTGTTTTTGTTCTCCCATTTTTAATCAAATTCTGTAATAATAATTTTATATACAGTTTATTGCAAAATACACTAGGGGCTCATTATAGCGTTCCTAGGTATTTTGTAAGTGCAAAGTAACGGTTTTATTTAAAACAACAACGTTAAGATATTCTAAATTTTATCTTTGCTATCTACTCAAGCGTTGCATTAAAAAACATGATTCAACGTCTTGTTGCTTAATTGTAGTTGTTAAACGTCCAATAGCTTCAATATGCGCTATGCCTTTAGGAGTTATCTGATCAATATTATTGAAACTACGGGTTTTCCAAAACGTGGGTTGTTGTGTTTTTGGATCTTTATACAGTTATATGTTTAATTTATTAAATAATTCAACTAATGCTGGGTTTGAAGCAGTGCAAAAGCACTATAAAATATTAGTTTTTTTCTCATAAAACGTTTATCTATAATCTGTTCATTGATTGCGTTATGCTATTTTTTATAGATGAACTGGTGCCAAATTAATAATACAACTGGTCTGTTTTAAGATTTAAGAAACGTTGTGTTGCAAAATGCGTACTCATCCATGTAATTAGTATTCCGATAAAGAAAACACCAGAAAACAGACCAATAAGTAAGATTTGATGTCGTAATAGTTCTAATTCTGGGAAGGTTTTGTTTACGTAATATAGAACTACTACCATTCCAATCAATGCTAGGATAGCTCCAATAATACCCAATCGGATACTTCGATATACAAATGGACGTCTAATGAATCTCTTAGTTGCACCAACCATTTGCATGGTTTTAATTGTAAAACGTTTAGAGTATATAGCTAAGCGTATAGAACTGTTAATTAAAAGTACAGCAATCAATGTAAATATACCGCTAATAACTAATACCCAAACACTAATTCGTTTTACATTACTGTTCATTATGGCAACTAAATCTTTGTCATACCTCACATCATCTACAAATTTTTTATTAAGTGTGACCTCAGAAATACTATCCAAACGTTGTCCAGTAACGTAGTCTGCTTTTAAGTTTACATCAATAGAATTTTGTAATGGATTATAGCCCACATCATCTAAAAAGTCTTCTCCGTATTCACCTTTCATATAATCGGCTGCATCCTCTTTGGAAATGTAGTTAGCTTCTTTAACAAAGGTTGCCAAACTCAAACTTTTTTGCAATTGTTCAATCTCTACAGGTTTTGCAGAATCATCCAAGTAAATCGTTAGTACAACTTTTTCTTTGAAGTTGTCAGAAATAGTTTTTGCGTTTAATACCAGCATACCCAATATCCCTAGCAAAAATAAAACTAAGGCAATACTAATAACCACTGAAAAATATGAAGAAATTAAACGTCGTTTTTGATGTCTTTCAAAAGATGAACTCATAGTATGTGCTTGTAAGTGTAAAAATATAAAAGTATATCTAAACTGTAAGGATTAATAACTAAAATCACAAAATATTGTTATAAATTGGAGATTATGTGCTTTTGGTAGTAGGCGTTTTACCAATTAAATATACCCCTATGAAAATGAGCAAACAACTCAATATTTTGATAAGGTTAATGTCTTGAGCATATGTACTATGTCTAAAAGCAAAAGCGTAAATAGAAACGATTATAAATGTGATGGCAGGCTGAAAATAGACATAACTGCCATTTACAGATGGTGGTACATAATTAAGGGCGTAGATGTTAAATAAATAGGCTAAAAATGTTGTAAAGACGACCACAAAACCAACAGCGAAATAAGTGTTTGTGCTCCAGCTATAAAAGTCTGTTGCTATTACATCTCCGATGGCGACAGGAGCCACAAAGATTAGTCCAAATAAGAAGACCCAGCTAATTACTGTAATGGCATTGTATGTTTTCATGAGCGGTTTTACAATGACTAAATACAAGCCATAAGAACAGGCATTTAAGAAAATATATACATTGCCCAAAATAGAACTAGTACCTCCAGATGTGTTGCCATAAGAAATAAGTAATATAGCTCCAATGCCACCAATGATAAGACCTGAAATTTTATTGGAAGTGATTTTTTCTTTTAGAATAAAAGCGCTAAAAATTAAAACCATTACAGGTATCGAAGTAATGATAATTGAGGCATCAATAGGAGAGGTTAAATTTAAACCGTGAAAAAATAATAACTGATTGGTAGCAACGCCCAAAAGACCACATAAAATTAATCTAGGGTAATCTTTATGTTGTATCTGTTCTTTAATTCTTGATTTTAAAAGCCAGAACAATAGGAGTGCACCTAAAACACGTACAAAAATAAAAGCGGAAGGTCCAATTTTATCGGGCATTACATCTTTGGCAATAAGGTAGTTGGCACCGTAAATAATATTGGCGCCAAGTAGGGCTAAATGGGCTTTTAAAGTGTTGTTGTGCAATAGGATTGGTTTAAGTCTTAGATAATAAACATGCTAAAAGCGTTCAAAAGTAATTCTAAAATTTCACAAATGGCAGTTCTAGAAATATTAAATCTGAAATTGACGCTTACTTTGAGGATAATCTTTAAAATAATTAGTGCTCAAAGAGAGATACAACTAGCAGTGCTAGCTTTGTAAGGCTTCATATAAAAAAAATAAATTTTTGATCAGTAATATCAGGGGTGTACCCCTCAAATTAAATGTGTTTTTTTGAATTCATGTTTTAAATATGTCCTATGGTTTTCCAGTTGAGAGAATAAACGTAAATTTGCAACTTCTTAAAAACGATGAAAATGAAGTACAATTTCAATGAAATTGAAGCCAAGTGGCAAAAATATTGGGCAGAAAACCAAACGTTTAAAGCTAATAATGATTCAGATAAACCAAAATATTATGTCTTAGATATGTTTCCTTATCCATCTGGAGCAGGATTGCATGTTGGACATCCACTAGGTTATATTGCTTCAGATATTTACGCACGTTATAAGCGCCATCAAGGATTCAATGTATTGCATCCGCAAGGTTATGATAGCTTTGGATTGCCAGCAGAACAATATGCGATTCAAACAGGGCAACATCCCGCAATAACCACCGAAACTAATATTGCAACATATCGTCGTCAATTAGATCAAATCGGTTTTTCATTTGATTGGTCGAGAGAAGTGCGGACAAGTGATCCTAAATATTACAAATGGACGCAATGGATTTTTATACAATTGTTTAATTCATGGTACAATAATGATACAGATAAAGCCGCATCTATTTCTAGCTTGGTTTCAGTGTTTGAGACTGAAGGGAATGCTAAAGTAAATGCTGCTTGTGATGACGCGGTAAAAGTGTTTACTTCTGAAGATTGGAAGGGATATACTTCAGAACAACAACAAGCCATTCTTCTGCAATATAGACTAACCTATTTGGCAGAAACGGAAGTTAATTGGTGTCCGAAACTAGGAACTGTTTTGGCTAACGACGAAATTGTTAATGGCGTCTCTGAACGCGGAGGATACCCCGTAGTAAGAAAAAAAATGACCCAATGGTCTATGCGAATTTCGGCCTATGCTGAGCGTCTTTTGCAAGGCTTAGAAACTATTGATTGGACAGACTCATTAAAGGAAAGTCAGCGTAACTGGATTGGAAAATCTGTTGGAGCGTCGGTCGTTTTTAAGGTCATCGAAACTGAAGTAACTCCATCTTTGGATGTTAATGACACCCATTTGGAGGCTAACAGAAATTCTCATGATATTGAAGTCTTTACAACGCGTCCTGATACAATTTTTGGCGTGAGTTTTATGACATTAGCACCAGAGCATGACTTGGTTTCTAAAATTACAACTCAGGCACAAAAGGCTGAGGTAGATGCATATATTCAAGCGACCGCAAAACGCAGTGAGCGAGAACGAATGGCAGATGTAAAGACGATTTCAGGAGTGTTTACAGGGGCTTATGTGGAACACCCTTTTACCAAAGCACCAATTCCAATTTGGATAGGAGATTACGTCCTAGCAAGCTACGGAACTGGAGCGGTAATGGCAGTACCTTGTGGTGACCAGCGTGATTATGATTTCGCAAAATATTTTAATATCGAAATTCCAAACATCTTTGATGGCGCAGATATTTCTGAAATGGCATTTACCGATAAGAACAACACCAAAATTGCCAATAGTGATTTTATAAATGGAATGAACTATAAGAAAGCAACCCAGCGTGTAATTTATGAGTTAGAGCAATTAGGTCAAGGTAAAGGAAAGACCAATTACAGGTTAAGGGATGCCGTGTTTTCACGCCAACGTTATTGGGGAGAACCATTTCCTGTATATTATAAGAATGGCATGCCCCAGATGATAGCAGATGAACATTTACCAATTCAATTGCCAGAAGTTGAAAAATATTTGCCAACAGAAACTGGAGAGCCACCATTAGGAAATGCTAAAACTTGGGCTTGGGATACTATTGCAAATGCCGTGGTTGAAAACATAAAGATAGATATGGAAACCGTGTTCCCATTAGAACTTAATACCATGCCAGGTTGGGCTGGAAGTTCACAGTATTTTAACAGATACATGGACGCACAAAACGATGATGCAATTTGTTCTAAAGAAGCAATGAACTATTGGGAACAAGTAGATTTATATATTGGTGGAAGTGAGCACGCTACAGGACATCTATTGTACGCGCGTTTTTGGCAGAAATTTATGTTTGATAAAGGTATGGTGAATCATGATGAATTTGCTAAAAAGCTCATCAATCAAGGGATGATTTTAGGAACCAGTGCCATTGTTTATCGCGTAGCAGGAACCAATCAATATGTGTCCAAAGGCTTAAAAGAGAATTATGAGGTTGAAGCATTAAGAGTGGATGTTAATATGGTTAACGCCTCAGATGAAATTGATATCGAAGCCTTGAAAAACTGGCTGCCACAATTTAATGACGCTGAGTTTATTTTAGAAGATGGAAAGTATTTTGTTGGAAGAGAAGTTGAAAAGATGTCTAAGCGCTGGTTTAATGTTGTTAACCCAGATAACATTTGTAAAGAATATGGAGCAGATGCACTACGTCTATATGAAATGTTTTTAGGTCCATTAGAGCAATATAAGCCTTGGAATACGTCTGGTATAACTGGAGTGCATGGATTTCTTAAGAAATTGTGGAAGTTGTATTATGATGATAATGGATTAAAAGTTACAGATGCTCAACCAACAAAAGACAACTTAAAGACCTTACATAAGACCATTAAAAAAGTGCAAGAAGATATTGAGAACTTCTCATTTAATACTTCGGTCTCTACCTTTATGATTGCTGTAAATGAGTTCAATACTCAAAAGTGTACAAGTAGAGATGTATTACAACCATTATTGGTGTTGATTTCACCTTATGCTCCTCATATTTCTGAAGAATTATGGCATGCTCTAGGTAATGAAGCCTCTATTTCTACGGCTGTATTTCCTGTGTTTGAAGCAAGTTATTTAGTAGAAAGTAGTAAAGAATATCCAATTTCGTTTAATGGTAAAATGCGTTTTAAAATGGAGTTACCATTAGATATGACTAAAGATGAAATTGAAAAAGCCGTATTGGCTAATGAAAAAACCCAGCAGCAATTACAAGGGCGCGAGCCTAAAAAAGTAATCGTAGTTCCAGGTAAAATTGTGAATATTGTAGGTTAAGTTTAACTAAAGTTAGAGCCTTGGTCAAGGTGCAAATTGTTGTTTTTTATAGGCATTTGAATGCTGTTTTATGACGTCAATAGCATAGAGGTAACAAAATAATACGTTTAATGGATAGACCATTTTATATAGAGGTAATAGGTTTAATTGCTGCGGCACTTACCACAACGGCGTTTTTGCCACAGGTGTATAAAACGTGGAAAACCAAAGATGTATCAGCACTGTCTTTGCCAATGTTATTATTGTTTTTTATAGGCATAGTATTGTGGTTAGTGTACGGTATTTATATGGAAAGTTTAGCCATGATTGTTGCCAATAGTGTTACAATTGTATCGTCCTTATTGCTACTGTATTTTAAAATAGCATATAGCAAAAGTATTACATCTTCTTAGTCCAATAGAAACAATGAAAATTAATAGTTTAGGTTTACCTATTTTGACTCTGGTCGAAGTCTAATAATTACAAATACTGATTTTTGCTTATGTGTCATGTTTGCTTATATCACTATCTGAGGATAAAAAAGAGAGGTAAAGAAGAATTGACTTACGATTTTTAGTATATTAGAACAAATTTTAAAAACAATAGGGGTATATAACTTATCGTAATACCCCATAATAAACGATAAAACAATGAATGAGCCATTTGAAAATCCATTTGAGGAAAAAGGTGCCAATGTATTAGTTGCGCAATTAACAGAAGTTGAAAAAGCTGCATTTTACAGAAAAACATATACGCATGTTGCTGGTGGAGTCTTAGTGTTTATTTTGTTTGAATACATGTTGCTGCAAAGTGAAACTATAGTCAATTTTGCTATGTCTATGATTGATGGTTGGCGTTGGTTATTAATGCTTGGCGGGTTTATGTTAGTGACAAGTTATGCCGAAAGCATGGCAATGAAGACAGGAGATAAGAATAAGCAATATTTGGCATACGGCTTATATATCTTTGCGCAGGCATTTATCTTTGTACCCCTTTTATATATTGCTCTATATTATATGGATTCTGGTATGGAAGTCTTAAATCAAGCAGCTATTGTTACACTCTCCTTGTTTACAGGACTTTCTGCAGTAGTTTTAATCAGTAAAAAAGACTTTTCTTTTCTGAGGTCTATATTAACTATAGGGTTTTTTATAGCTCTTGGTTTAATCGTGGCAGGGATGCTTTTCGGTTTTGACCTAGGTTTATGGTTTTCTGTAGGGATGTGTGGTTTAGCAGCAGGTTCTATTTTGTATCAAACGTCTAATATGGTGCATAAATATACTATGGAAGATTACATTCCGGCTGCTATTGGATTGTTTGCTTCTTTAATGTTGCTGTTTTGGTATGTATTGCGTATTTTTATGTCAAGAGACTAAAAAAATGATAGGATAAAAGCAAGGGTTCTTGATGTAGTCAGGAGTTCTTACTTTTTAATGAACTGCCAAAATTTCACCTTGTTTATTTGGCTTTGTTTTTGATGGATATTTGTTAGATGTATAATTATAAATTAAAACATATATGGGACTAGGAATGGAGTATTATATCCTCATTGGAGGAATTATGTTAATAAGTTGGTTGGTTAGCAGTACACTAAAACGTAAGTTTGATACATATTCAAAAATTTACTTACGTAATGGTATGACTGGTGCTGAGATTGCGGAGAAAATGTTAGCAGACCATGGAATTTATGATGTAAAAGTGGTGTCTACTTCTGGGCGGTTGACAGACCATTATAATCCAAAAGATAAAACAGTTAACTTAAGTGAGTCAGTCTATAATCAACGTAATGCCGCAGCAGCAGCTGTTGCAGCACATGAATGCGGGCATGCGGTGCAACATGCGCAAGCGTATAGTTGGTTGCAAATGCGTTCCCAACTAGTGCCCATCGTACAAGTGTCATCAGGAATGTCACAATGGTTGATTATTGGTGGTCTTGTTTTGGGAGCAGCTGCAGGTTTTGGTTTTGGGTATTGGGTGGCTATAGCTGGATTGGTGATGATGGGGTTTGCAACCTTATTTAGTTTTGTGACACTTCCAGTGGAGTATGATGCAAGTAACAGAGCTTTAGCATGGCTAAAACATAAACATATGCTGTCTCAAGAAGAGTATAGAGGTGCTGAAGATGCGTTAAAATGGGCAGCACGAACCTATTTGGTTGCAGCTATTGGCGCTTTAGCATCATTAGTCTATTGGGCATATCAAGTGTTCGGTAGAGATTAAACAGCTATGCGAAGAAATATAGTGTCATACTTAGTGTGTATTAAGTTCTTTTTATAGACTATGCAAACGAACAATTATATTAACTTACAAGTTATTTAATACAAGAAATTAAATGCCTAATTTGACATGATATTGGATAACAATTTCCAGCATATTATATAGAACTTATAATTTATCTTGTATTTAAGTAGTAATGGCATGTTAAATAAAGTAAAATATGAATAACATAAGACTAGTGTTTCTTGCACTATTGATGGTTAACTTTTTAGACGCCCAAATAAAAGCAGTTACTGAAAATGGTGATGAAGTTGTTCTATATGAGGAAGGGACTTGGAGATATCTAAATGAAGATGACTTAGAAATAAAAGAAATTCCTCTAAATTCTAGAACATTTCAAAAGCCTAATACTTCAACGTTTTTATTGAAAAGTAACAAGTTAAATATTGGGATTTATTTAAACCCAAAAAATGGTTGTTTAAAAAGGCAACGGAAAATATAGATGCAGAATACGAGTTTCAATTAAAAGAAGAAGATTTATATGGGATGGTCATTGCCGAAAAAGTTGAAATTCCTTTAGAAACATTAAAATCAATTGCGTTAGAAAATGGAAGGTCAGTTGCTCCTGATTTAACTATTGTAAAAGAAGAGTATAGAATTGTAAATGGTATAAAAGTTCTTTGTCTTCAGATGAGCGGAACCATGCAGGGTATTAAAGTAGTCTATTACGGCTACTATTACTCCAATGCTAATGGGACAATTCAATTCATAACATATACTGCACAGAATTTGCTAGACCGCTATAGTCCAGAAAGCGAAAAATTTCTGAATGGACTTGTTGAAATCGTTGATTAATTAAAATTCATATCACTATAATTAGAAATAACATAAGATATATGTGTTAATTTAAGTACCAATATAGTAATAGAAAAGATTAAAGCAAATAGCCAATTCTATGTAACTGATAGCGATATGTAATTGAGGCTGTAAAATAATTCTAGATGAAAACTATTTAATAATACTTAGTCTTATATATAGTGCGGTTTGTAGCACGCAAACACTATCTATTAATGTTTCATAAAATGAATTTGGAAAATATGAAACGCTGTCTATAATCGTATCTCGCATTCACTAATGGTATTACACAACAATATCTCTTTTTAAAAAATAATAAGGTTTATGAAAGAGAAGCATTGGTGTATTCAAATTATTCTTACGATAATCAAAGCTTAACTTATATGCTGAATTGGTTGGATAATCGGTTAACTTACTTAGATATTTATTTTGGAAACGCCCTCTCAATTAACGCGATTAAGAAGTCCAATACCTTTAGTGTTTACCCTAGTCTTGTAAAGGACGTAATTTGCATAAAATCTCTTGGAGAACTTGATGATAAAAACTACAAGATTTCTAATTAATTAGGACGGCAAGTTGATAGTGGTATTACTACAAATGAATTCATTAGAGTGAGTAGGCTATCTAAAGGCATTTACGTTATTACTATAGAAGATATACTATTTAAATTGATTAAAAAGTAATCTGTTTGGCAAGTGTATTTGTTTTGGAAAACATAATACCATTTCTACTTCTAAATTACTCAATTAAAATGCGCTTTTTTGCGTTATATTTCAAAATGAAAATAATTCTTAACCAATATTAAGACTGATTTTTCTTACTTTTAACTTAACAGAAGAACTGGTATAAAAGCTAAAACCACATCAGAAATATTGGAGTTTTTTAAGTTTGAATACAATGTTTATCCAGTTTTGATAGCTGTAATGAAAGTATGCGTCGTTATGCTGATATTGTTTGCATGGTAATGCTTGGTAAATTCAGGTTTTATGTTTACCCATTATTATATTGCACATTGTTTTTTAGAAATAGCCAAGGTGTTATATTCTGATTTGTCTGTCCAATTGTTGGTCCAAGGAAATAAAGGTTTCAGTTCGGGATACACCAGAAATCGTTTGAATATCTCTATTGAGTACTTGCATTAAATGAGCATTGTCTTTGCAAAGTATTTTTATAAGTATGCTCCAATTTCCAGTAGTATAATGACATTCTAAAACTTCAGGTATTTTTTTGAGCTGCTTAACGGCATCAGGGTTGTTCATAGCCTTGTCTAAGAAAATCCCAACAAATGCCATTGTGGTATAACCCAAAACTTTTGGATTGATAATAAATTTAGAGCCAGAAATGAGTTGGGCTTTTTCAAGTTTGCGTAAACGTTGATGAATGGCTGCTCCAGAAACACCAACGCTACGCGCAATTTCTAAAACAGGAGTACGAGCATCTTCCATTAATGCTCGTAGTATTTTTTTGTCTATACCGTCAATCCGAACATTTTGGTTTATAAGCTTCATTGAATATGGTTTTAAAGATTATAAACCAAATGTAACGAATTGATTTTAAATTGTAATTAAGAGTTTAAAGGATTGTAGCTCAAGTAAGGCACTTCTTTTTCAGAAAATTCAATGCCAAATTGTTTTAGCTCCTTTAGTATTGGCGTGTAAACTTCTTTATGTATTGGGATTTGAACCCCAGGTGTTGTGATTTTTCCATTTAGGATGTCCATAGTAGCAATAGCGACAGGTAAACCTACGGTTTTCGCCATTGCGGTATAGGTTTGGTCTTCTCCTTTACAAACCATTGTAGCGTCAATTTGATGCATTTTTCCATTTAAGCGATATCCAAATTTGTGATACATTACAATCATATCCTTGTCATTAGCATCTAAAGACCAACTGTCCATTAATATTTTTTGCAGAATCTGCGCTGGTGTAGCTTTTTTGAGACCTACCTTTTTTGTTGGACTAAAAATATCTAATTCTTCTAGTTTGTCCCAGACAATATCATCTTGGTCAATCTTTAATTGATGTCTGAATTTTAATTCTACGGAGTCTGTTGGGCTATAAGGTAAAAATGCATTTACAAAATCGCGATAAGTCATGTTCTCGCTATCTTCAAGTGTATAATTGTCATCTGTCATTCCGAGAAGCACAAACATTTGCCAAGCACGGCTAAAACCTACACGACGTATTGTTCCTCTATAAAGTGTCTTCGTGTTATCTAAACCATACACCTTTTGATAGGTTAGCGAGTCTCTGTTAGCGTAGGCTTCAAAGCGACCATATCCTTCTATTTCTAAAAATTCTGTACGTCTAAATAAACGATTATAAGGAATATACTTGTAAGTACCTTCTTGTAAAAATTTTGCAGCACCTCCTTGTCCAGCAACCACAACGTTTCTAGGATTCCAAGTAAACTTATAATTCCATAAGTTCGTGTCGCTTTCAGGGGCAACTAAGCCTCCAGTAAACGATTCAAACAAAAGAATTTCACCGCCTTTATTACGAATTTCATCTATAACTTTCATAGCGCTCATGTGGTCAATACCAGGGTCAACGCCAATTTCGTTCATAAAAACTAATCCTTTTTCTTTTGCTGCCTCATCAAGGTTTTGCATTTCTTTACTTACATAGGAGGCAGTCACCATATTTTTACCATATGTTATGCAATCTTTTGCAACTTCAATATGGAAACGTGCTGGTAGCATGGATACTACAATATCTGCACTTTGAATTGCCTCCTTGCGAGAATCGCTGTCAAAAACATCTAGCGTTTTTGCTGTCGCATATGAAGAATTTCCAATGAGTGCTTTTGCATTATCTATATTAATATCTCCAACAATAATATGAAGATCTTCTGTTTTGGCTTTATCTAAAAAATATTTTATTAGGTATGATGAAGACTTTCCTGAACCTATTACTAAAATCTTTCGCATAGTACAAATTTGTTAAGTAATTTTGTATCAAAATTTGAAATACGAAAGTACTAAATTGTTAAGGTTATTAAAACAAATAAACATAATTTATATGAATAAAAAAATATTAGGAACAGCGGCATTTCTCGGAATGTTTTCAGTGATTTTAGGAGCTTATGGAGCTCATGGCTTAGAGAAAATTATTGATAGTGAGTCGGTTAAAAATTTCAACACCGCGGTAGAATATCAAATGTATCATGCTTTATTACTTATGATGGTAGGGCTTACAAATTTATTAAGTGCTAAAACCAAACAAATTATCTTATGTCTCGTAGTATTAGGTGTCTTATTTTTTTCGGGGTCTATTTATGGGTTATCTACCAATGAATTGTCTAGCTTTGATTTTAAAACGATTGCCTTTATAACTCCTATAGGTGGTTTATTGTTAATACTCTCGTGGGCACTTTTGTTCATAAAATTCATTCAATTAAAAAAGAATAACTTATAATTAAATTCACACTTTCGCAAAAAATTATATTTTTGTATTCTAATAACAACACAAAATATTATGGTGGAAGACACCCAAACTACAAAAACGATTTCGTTAGAACGTTACGGAATTAAAAACGCAACAGTTAATTATCAATTAACACCTGCGCAATTGCAAGCTGCTGCTATTGGTAAAGGAATGGGAAGAGAGACCAAGAATGGTACCTTAGCAATTAACACTGGTAAGTTTACTGGTAGATCTCCAAAAGATCGTTTTTTAGTCAAAGATGATTATACTGCTGATAAGGTGTGGTGGGGAGATATTAACCAGCCTGTGTCGTCTGAGAACTTTGATAGATTACAGGATAATATAGTGGCTTATCTTTCAGAAAAAGAATTATATGTGAGAGATGGATATGTTTGTGCAGATCCAAAATATAAAATGAATGTGAGAACCATTGCGGAATACCCTTGGTCAAATATGTTTGTTTATAATATGTTTTTACGCTTAGAGGACTCGGAATTAAAAGATTTTAACGAAGAATGGTTGATTCTATGCGCGCCTGGATATGAGTGTCCAAACCCTGATGAATATGGTATTCGTCAAGGAAACTTTTCGATATTAAACTTTACAAAAAAAGTAGCATTAGTTGGGGGATCTGCTTATACAGGCGAAATGAAAAAAGGTATTTTTTCTGCCTTAAATATGATTTTACCAACAGATAAAAATGTATTGCCAATGCACTGTTCTGCAAATGTTGGAGAAGATGGAGATACGTCTATTTTCTTTGGACTGTCAGGAACAGGAAAGACAACGCTATCTGCAGACCCTAATCGTAAGTTGATTGGAGATGATGAGCACGGTTGGACCGCAGAGAATACAATATTTAATTTTGAAGGTGGTTGCTATGCCAAGGTTATTGACTTGTCTGAAGAAAAGGAACCAGATATCTTTAGAGCAATTAAGCCAGGGGCGATTTTAGAAAATGTTATTTTTGATGAAAATGATGAAGTGGATTTTATGGATAGCACAATTACACCAAACACGCGTGTAAGTTATCCTATCTATCATATAGAAAATATTAAAAAGCCATCTTATGCTGGTAATCCCAAAAATATTTTCTTTTTAACAGCAGATGCGTTTGGTGTATTACCTCCAATCTCAAAATTGACACCAGGACAAGCAGCATTCCATTTTATTTCTGGATATACAGCTAAAGTTGCAGGAACAGAGGCTGGAATTAATGAGCCTGTACCGAGTTTTTCAGCGTGTTTTGGTGCGCCTTTTATGCCGTTACACCCAACAAAATATGCAGAAATGTTAAGTAAGAAGATGCAAGAAGCAGGTGTAAATGTGTGGTTGGTAAATACGGGATGGACAGGTGGTCCTTACGGCGTTGGTACTAGAATGAAATTAAAATATACTAGAGCCATGATTACTGCTGCTATGAATGGAGAATTGGATAATGTAGATTATAAAAATCACTCAATTTTTAAAGTGGCAATGCCAAAATCATGTCCAAATGTGCCAGATGAGGTGTTAAGCCCTAAAGGTACTTGGAACAATGATGAAGGTTATTATGAAAAAGCAGATATGCTTGCTAAATTCTTCCAAGACAATTTTAAGCAGTTTGAAGAATATGCAAATGACGAAATTATGGAAGGTGCTCCAGTAGTGAGATAGACCAACCTTAAAGCATATAAAAATAAAAAGCGCAATTTTAAAATTGCGCTTTTTATTTTTATATGCTTACCAATAATAATCCATCGGTTTATTTCTTATTAGCTTGTTCTATATATTTCTCCAATGCCATGGTCATTGAAGGATTTTCTTTTGACGGTGCAGAAATATCTACCCGCAACCCGCGCTCTTCTACGGCTTTAATCGTGGTATTTCCAAATACGGCAATACGAGTGTCATTCTGCTTAAAGTTTGGAAAATTATGAAATAAAGACTCTATGCCTGAAGGACTGAAAAACACTAAAATATCATAGGATACATTTGCCAAATCAGAAAGATCACTAATTACTGTCTTGTAGAACGTAGCTTGCTTCCATTGAACACCCAATTTGTCTAATGTTTCTGGTACAAGTGGCTTAACTTTGTCTGTTGTAGGTAATAAGAATTTCTCGTCTTTATACTTTTTAATTAAAGGCGAAAGTTCAGCGAAATTACGTTTACCAACATAAATTTTTCGTTTTCTATAAACAACATATTTCTGAAGATAATAGGCAACAGCTTCGGACTGACAAAAATATTTCATAGAATCAGGTACTTTAAAGCGCATTTCTTCTGCTACTCTAAAGAAGTGGTCTACAGCATTTCTACTCGTTAAAATTATAGCCGTATAATTGCTTAAATCTACTTTTTGGAGTCTAATTTCCTTTGCAGAAACACCTTCTACATGAATGAAAGGTCTAAAGTCTATCTTTACACGTTGCTTATCTTGTAGATCAAAGTAAGGAGAATTTTCTACTTTAGGCTCTGGCTGAGAAACTAAAATTGTTTTCACTTTCATAGGTCGACTTATCTTTTTCTTTTGTTATAAACCTTAGCTTAATAGCTTATATAAAATTATATAAGGTGCAATTTCAAGTGTGCAAAGATATAAAATAAAATACAAAAAGTTGTTTAAAATCAATTTTTGATGTGTTTTAAAAGATGTGATAAAACTTATGAGATTAATGAAAATGAGTAAAATAAATATACTATAAATCCAATGGTCTGTGGGTTCTACAGCAAAGATAAGCGTAAGATTAATTGGAAATAAAACTAATCCCGTATAGTTTTTGGAATTAATCTTTTGAAATAAATAAGGTGTAATTAAATCAGAAATGTCAAGAATATTAGCAATAAAGCGTTCTAGTAGAACTTTAAGCCATATAAAACCAATAATGCCCAAACTTAATTTAAGAAACAATAGAATATCAAATACTATTGGAGTAAAAAACTGATTATAGACTATAAAAGTAAATGTCGAAAAGGCTATAATTTGGTTGATAAAGAGTAAGCTATTAAATTGATCTACAAATTTTGAATCCTTAGCATAGCGCTTTACGTACTGAGAATTCCCAATTACTGTTAAAAACGCAGCAAATCTGACAGAATAAAGGTATTTTGCCAGAGTTATTGCTATTAAACTCAAAACAAATAGAATAGTATACCAATCGTTAGAAATTAGTTCTCTTAGCATGATTGCAAAATTAGGAAGAAAATTTCTATAATATTAATATTGCAAATAAGTACTTTTGCTAAAATTTAAATTTTGATGAGAGACGCCATAGTCATCATTCCCACATATAATGAAATAGAGAATATCGAGGCTATTGTCAGGGCGGTATTTGAGTTAGATAATGCCGTTGATATTTTAATTGTTGATGATAATTCGCCAGATTTAACCGCATTGAAAGTTAAGGCGCTTCAGAATGAGTATAAAAATCGACTTTTTTTGGAAGTGAGAAAAGAAAAAGCAGGGTTAGGTACAGCTTATATTCATGGATTTAAATGGGCTTTAAAATCAGATTATCAATATATTTTTGAGATGGATGCTGATTTTTCGCATGATCCAAAGGATGTACCGCGTTTATATGAAGCGTGCAAAAGCGGTGCAGATGTGGCTGTAGGTTCTAGGTATATCAAAGGTGTAAATGTGGTAAATTGGCCATTAAGTAGAGTGTTGCTGTCCTATTTAGCCTCTGTATATGTAAGAGTTATTACAGGAATGAAAATTCAAGATACAACAGCTGGTTTTGTATGTTATAGAAGAGCAGTCTTAGAACAAATAAATTTAGAAAGTATTAAATTTGTAGGCTATGCATTTCAGATTGAAATGAAATATAAAACCTATTTAAGGCGTTTTCAGATTGTGGAAATTCCTGTGATTTTTACAGATAGAACAAAAGGTGAATCAAAGTTAAGTAGCGGAATCATATCCGAAGCTATTTTTGGAGTCATAGCAATGAAAATAAAGAGTGTATTTGGTAAAGTATAGTAAATGAATCAGAAAATAAAATTAATTAAGAACGGAAGAATTGTTAATGAAGGACAAATCTTTAAAGGAGATATTTTAATTGAAGGAGAAATTATTAAAGAAATTGCGCCGTCAATAAGTCCAAAATCTCCAAATGTACATGTATTTGACGCTGAGAATAACTTCATTATTCCAGGAGCTATTGATGATCAAGTACATTTTAGAGAACCTGGTTTAACGCACAAAGCAAATATTGAAACCGAATCTAGAGCCGCGGTAGCTGGAGGTATCACTACATTTATAGAGATGCCTAATACTAACCCGCAAACGACAACAGTTGAGAAATTGGAAGAAAAATTTGAAATAGCATCCAAATCCTCTTATGCAAACTATTCGTTTATGTTTGGAGGAACAAATGATAATTTGGATGAAATTTTAAAATTAGACCCCAAAAAAGTAGCGGGATTAAAATTGTTCCTCGGATCTTCTACAGGAAATATGCTCGTAGATAATCCAGAAGTTTTAGAAAAAATATTCTCAAGTACAGATTTAGTTATTTCTGTACACTGCGAAGATGAAGGAACGATTAGAAAGAACACGCAAGATTATATAGCAAAGTATGGTGATGCTATTCCAGTAAAGTATCACCCAATTATTAGAAGCGAAGAGGCATGTTATTTGTCATCTTCAAAAGCTATTGAATTGGCAAAAAAAACTGGGGCAAGGCTACATGTTTTTCACTTGTCAACTGGAAAGGAAACAGATTTATTCACCAATAAAATTCCCTTAAAAGATAAAAAGATTACAGCAGAAGTTTGTGTCCATCATTTATGGTTTACAGATGAGGATTATGATAAAAAGGGAACATTTATTAAATGGAATCCAGCTGTAAAAACAGCAGCCGATAGGTCAAAATTATGGGAAGCATTATTAGATGATAGAATTGATGTTATAGCTACAGATCATGCACCACATACTCTAGAAGAGAAACAGAATTCTTATACAAAAGCGCCGTCTGGTGGACCCTTGGTACAACATGCCTTGCCCGCACTTTTGGAAGCTTACCACAATGAAAAAATTACGATAGAAAAGATTGTAGAAAAAATGTGTCATAATCCTGCTATTTTATTTGATGTTGAAAAACGTGGCTATATTAAAGAAGGTTATTATGCAGATTTGGTCATCGTAAATCCAAATCATCCGTGGACTGTAAAAAAGGAAAATCTTATGTATAAATGTGGATGGTCGCCTTTTGAAGGAACAACATTTAAATCGCGTATTTCGCACACTTTTGTTAATGGAGCACTAGTATACAAGAATTTTAAAACATATGATGTTGGTGCTGCAAAACGTTTAACTTTTAACAGATGATAAAGACGTTTAAGAGTTTAATAGTGCTGTTGTTGGTTGTGGCATGTCAGAATGGAAAAATAAAAAAACCAGAAGTTCCTGATAATTTGTTGTCAGAAAAGAAGATGGTTAAAGTTATTTATGATATGGTCATAATTAATGGTGCAAAAGGTGTAAATAAAAAGTTATTAGAGAAAGAAGGTATAAACCCAGAGTTGTTTGTTTATGAATTGAATCAAATAGACAGTTTGCAATTTGCTGAAAGTAGTAATTATTATGCGTATGACTTAAAAGTGTATGAACGCATCATTAGTAAAGTGAAACAAAGACTTCAAAATGATAAAGAAAGGTTTGATGCTGAGCTAAAAGAAGAGAAAAGATTAAGAGATTCTATAGCTGCATTAGAAGAGAAGGTGAAAGACTCTATTAAGGCGAAGGCTGTGATGAAGAAAAAAACTACTTTAGATGGTTCAAAAAAAGTTGACACGTCTCAGCTATTGATACGTCAATAGGTTTAAATTTAACAGGAATAGTATTTAAGAGCTTACTCGTGTCATAAATACTGTCATTATTTAGGTTTTTTGCAAGTGTTTTAGTAATTGTTCTTTTGCGGCGTAATATAAAACTAGCGAGCCAATCTAATCGCCAAGCTATATTTAACATCTTGTTGGAGACGTTTTTATTAGGCGCTTTGACATTGAGGTGTGAGGCTATTTTTTGAGAAAAATCTTTAAATGACAAATGTGTGTTTACTACTATAAAAGCCTCATTTTTTGAAACGCTAACCATTAATTTTATCATCACATTACATAAGTCATTAACGTCGATATATCCAGTTTTTCCAGTGGTGTAATAGGAAAAACCATTATAGATTTTCTTAAAAATATAACCGCTACTAGAATTCCAATAACCAGGGCCAATTATAATGCCAGGGTGGATAATGACAACATCAACACCTTCTTGTGTTGCTCTCCATACTTCCATATCTGCACCATATTTACTAATAGCATAAACATGATGAGGTTCATCTTTGTTCCATTCAGTATTTTCGTTAATTGCCGTATGATTGTTTGTTTTTCCAAGCGTAGCGATAGAGCTCACGTAACACAATTTTTTCACCTTATTTGAAATACAATAATTGACTATATTAGCAGTACCTTCGATATTTGTGTTTCTAAGTTGATGATAATCTTTGGGGTTAAAAGATACCATAGCAGCGCAGTGATAAACATGAGTAACACCTGTGAAAGCGCTATCTAATTGCGTAATATTGGTGATGTCGCATGCTACCCATTCTATCCTATTGAACAGATCTGTAGCGTCTTCACAGTAGTACGAGAATACAGTCTTTACGGTTTTAATTTTAGAATGGTCTCTATAAATTGCTCTAATAGCTTTCGTTTTTTGAACTAAATGATACAGTAAATGACTACCTACTAAACCTGTTCCTCCTGTGACTAAAATCATAGACGCTAAATTAATGTTTTTTCTTTTCTCATCAGGGGTTAAACAATTATCTTTGCTTAAATTTTAATGAATATGTCGAAAAATTTTATAGAAGAATTACAGTGGAGAGATATGATTCATGATGTGATGCCAGGGGCTGAAGATCATTTAAATGAACAGATGAGAGCTGCCTATGTCGGTTTTGACCCTACTGCAGACTCATTGCATATTGGTAATTTAGTGCCAATTATGTTGTTAGCTCATTATCAGCGATGTGGGCATAAGCCTGTTGCTTTGGTTGGTGGTGCCACAGGGATGATTGGAGATCCTTCGGGTAAGTCTTCTGAAAGAAATCTTTTAGATGAAAAAACGTTAAGACATAATCAAGATGCCATAAAAAAGCAATTGGCACATTTTCTAGATTTTGAAAGTGACGCGCCAAATGCAGCAGTATTGGTAAATAACTATGATTGGATGAAAGAATTTTCATTTTTAGAATTCATTAGAGATGTTGGTAAGCATATTACAGTAAATTATATGATGGCTAAGGATTCTGTGAAAAATAGAATTTCATCAGAGGCTAGTGGTGATGGGATGAGTTTTACCGAGTTCACCTACCAATTGGTACAAGGTTATGATTTTTTACATTTGTTTCGTGCCGAAAATTGTACACTCCAAATGGGCGGAAGTGACCAATGGGGCAATATAACTACGGGTACAGAATTGATTCGAAGAATTGGAGGAGGAAAAGGTTATGCTATAACTTGCCCTTTAATTACAAAGAGTGACGGTTCTAAATTTGGAAAGTCCGAAGGCGGAAATGTATGGTTAGATGCAAATCGTACCTCGCCTTATAAATTTTATCAATATTGGTTAAACACTACAGATGTAGATGCAGAGAAGTATATTAAAATTTTTACATTTTTAACTCAAGAAGATATCACATCATTAATTACAGAACATAATGAAGCACCGCATTTGCGTTTACTTCAAAAGCGTTTAGCTAAAGAAATAACCACAATGGTGCATAGTGAATCCGATTTTATGAATGCCGAAAAAGCATCAGGTATTTTGTTTAGCAAATCTTTTAAAGAAGATATTCAGCAATTGGATGAAAAGACCTTTTTAGATGTTTTTGATGGGGTACCGCAGGCAGAAATCTCTGTTGCAGAAATAGAAGACGGATTGGATATGATTGGAGCACTTGCTGCTAAAACACAATTTTTAAAATCTAATGGAGAGGCGCGCAGGGCGCTAAAGGAAAATGCTGTTTCTGTGAATAAAGAAAAAGTAAAAGAAGATTATAAAATTACTTCAAATGACTTGATCAATGACAAATATGTTGTGATTAATAAAGGTAAGCGTAATACCTATATATTAGAGATTGTATCCTAGTACACGTACTAATCTGGTTGCTTTTGAGACTAGATTTAAAATAATACCATTTTCTATTTGAAATGACTTGAATAAAACGCGATTTTCTCCTTTAAATTTCGGTTTAAAAAGAAACCGCAGCTACTACTATACCTTATATAAAGAAGAAATCATCTTTTTCTTTTACGGTACTTTCAACTGGAAAAAGGTATAAGAATCTTTTTAGATGTAGGCTATTTCCAATAGATGCTATTAGGATTATAACTGTCCTCGTTAGACTTTTAAAAGACCATGAGGTTACAGCCTCTGAGATCTGAGTTGTCAAATCGACCAAGGACTTCAAAGCTGTTGTGGTCATGCATTTTTCCGAGATCTTGGGTAGCAATAAAAGCGCAAGAGTTGATGTTTGCTAAATCAATAATGTTGAGACCTCCTGTTTTTCCTTTAGGTAGAATGGTGAGAGGGTCTTCAGGGTCTCTCACAAGTACGCGCAGCCATGGTGGTGATTCAAAAATACCATTCCCCTTGGAGTAGGCCTGAGATAAGAGTTCTGTCATACCATATTCGCTATGAATACATGAGGTGCCAAAACCTTGGTTTAGCCTATCATGTAATTCTGTTCTAATAAGTTCTTTACGTCTACCTTTCATACCTCCTGTTTCCATTACAATCGTATGTTTTAAGTCGAAATTAAAAGTCTCTACCAAATCTAAAAGTGCAAAGGATACGCCAATGAGCAAGGTTTTTTGCTGCGCTTGTTCTAAGGATTTAATGGTGCGTTGTAAGCCGCTTAAATCGTTTAAATAAAAGCCACTCTTAGGATGTTTTGACTTTTTTATAAAATCTTCAACCATATAAATTAATGAAGACCCTTCTCTTTCAAGATAAGAAGGTAATAAAGCTAATACAGCGTAAGATTCGATATTACCATAACATTGTTCAAACCCTTTGTTATAGCTTTTTTTATACATATTGGTGTCGGTAACATGATGGTTACTCGTTATGCTTCCTGTGGTACCGCTACTACTAAAAACAATTTCTGAATCCAATTGAGAACTTACAACGCGGTGCGACTTAAAAAATTGAATGGGTAAAAATGGAATCGCTTCCAAGCTATGTATTTCAGAGGGATGTTTATAAAGTAAATCGCAAAAAGAGCGATAGACACGATTGTTTTTAAATTGAAATTTAAAAATATCTAAAGCCAAATCCTTAAAATCAGAGTCCGAATTGATGTTAAAAATG
Source organism: Flavobacteriaceae bacterium (assembly GCA_013215095.1). Lineage (GTDB taxonomy): Bacteria > Bacteroidota > Bacteroidia > Flavobacteriales > Flavobacteriaceae > DT-34. Next base: position 68,614 of record JABSPM010000110.1, read on the forward strand.
GCATGAGAATCTATCATAGGAGTTGCAGTTATGTCATGCAAAAATAACTAAAATAAAAAAGCGCAGTTCTATGAACTGCACTTTAAATTGTTATACTCAACCTTAAATCCGTAAGAGTTTTAAATGATTTTTATTGAAAACCTTAATAATAAAGCCCTATAAAGATTTGCAAGGCTTTGTATTTTTTCCTGTCAAGGAGAATGGTTATTTTATTAGATTCAAATGTAATATCATCTCTATTTCTAAATGACTCAATTAAAACTCGTTTTTTTGCGTTATCTTTCAAAATTAACAATCTCAACCCAAGAGAATGGCTAGAGTGCGTCCTTGAAAATATCTCAGATTGGAATATTCAAAATCTAGAACTTTTATTATCGTATAATTTTTCTAAAAAAAGATAAAATGTAGTTGCTCGGATGAATACACTGCTTTTTTATGATTATCAAGTATAACTGGATGAAAGCCATCTTTCCAAACTTTATAATTTGTACCTTTTTTGATGCGTTTTGCTGCATAACTAAACTTTGCCAATAACCACTCTCTACGGCTCTCTGGATATGCTTTTATCGCTTTTACAAATTCTTTACAAGTATACTTTTTAAAATCTCTAATCATGTCCTGTAATTCATTGTCGTAAGAACTTATTATCATATGTATGTGGCTACTCATATATACGTAAGCGTGTACATTTAAACCCTGATAGGTCACTTGAAACAATTCCGCATAAACTATCAAAACCCTTACGCATATCCGTTGGATCCAAATACAACTCGAATCTAAAACTAACATAATTTCTGATTTTTAAAAAATCAAAAATAAGTCCAGACACATAACACGTCAAGATGGATTAGACGGAGGGATAAACCGCTTTCTGAAAAAGACAAAATATATTCCGTTATTGATGCGCTTATAAGAGATTACAAAACCAAAAAAGCCTACGCTTCGTAATGCTTACGCATAAAAAAAACCACAGCAGTTTACTACCATAGCTTTTTGTTTAACAATACCGCTTGGCCCACTCACATAACGCCACTAGTAAATACTAGCGGTAGCCGTGATGTGACAAACTAGCAACATCAAGGGCTCTTATCCGTGATTTTAATGCTAAAAAAACGTATGCTTAAACTGTAAATTTGACCAAAATAATAAAGAAAATAACAAAAAATATCAACCCTGCTATTCTATTTCCTGTTTCAGTTTCTAGTTTTTTGTACTGATTTCCTTCTGGACTCCAAAATTTTGAAAAAGGTATAATTTCATTACCTTTTATTTTGCTTATCAAATATGAATATGTGTATCTTATTGAGGCTCCAAATAATTCAACTAAAAATCTCCCTATTATAATCTGAATAATATCTATACTATTCGCCTTTTATAGATTCTGCAACAGATTTAGTAGTAGTCAAAACCAACAAAATGCAGAAGTGTGGCGAGCGGAACAAAACAGGACTGAAAAGAAAACGTACAGTGTACCTTTTTTAGAAGTGCCAGTTGAAGCGATGGCAAGAGGGTTTTTGCTTTTCGCAACAAACTGGGTTTTATTTTGTGGGAGTTTTTAGTGTTCTAAAGGTTCTCTTTTCGTGTGTCGAATTCTTAATATTCTAATTTCAGATTTTGTTATTTGATAAGCAATTCGGTAACTATAAACTTCAAAAGCTCTAATCGTACCATCATTATTTTTACGATACTTATCTAATGGATAAATCTCTGGATTGTATTTTAGATTTTCTGCTTTATCGAAGATTTCTTCACGTACTTTTTTAGCAGATTGTAATGATTCTTTTTTGATATAATTATAAGCCTTATTTAATTGTTTTAAAGCTAGTTTTCGCCAAACAACTTTTACCATTGACTTGCTATTTTTCGAGCTTCTTCTTGTGTGTAAAAGTTACCGTTTTCAACATCTTCGATAGCTTCGTCAATTTCTTTGTTGTACTGCTCTAAACTAATTCTTTTAGGTTCTTTCGTTTCTTTATTTATAATAGTTTCTAATTTCTCAAAAAGAGTTTCGTTTACATTAAATAGCTTTTGTATAAACTGATATTTTCTTGCTTCTAAATCCATAATTTCTATGCCTTTACTATAACAAAGATACAATTTTTGTTCCATATTTTTGTGTTATGATATTGGATGATATTTATTAAAAAATAATCAGGGCAAACTCATACTTTGACCCCTAAAATTTTAACTAGATAGTTGTTGTCGTAAGCAGCTTTGAGTCTTTTTCCTTTAAGCCCTTGCCTTGTTTGTTTATCTTGTCTGAGTAAATTCAAGGCTATTTTGTTTAATACA
>JABSPM010000111.1 GCA_013215095.1 Flavobacteriaceae bacterium
CTCATCAGTAGAGAAATGCCCTTAACCAAAGAAGGTGTAGTATTATCTATTGGAAAAATCAAAAGTGGCGTACGTAGCAATATCATTCCAGAGTCTGCACAAATCATTGGAACTCTAAGAACACTAGATCTTGAAATGCAATCTCAAATTAACAAACGCATGAAAGAAATGGTACCTGCTATTGCTAAAGCCTATAGGGCTGAAGCTACTATTACTATTGCTAAGGGATATCCAATTACCTATAATGATCCAAATTTAACCAAACAAATGTTACCGTCATTACAAGCTGCCGCAGGAAAGGATGCTGTTGCTGAAATCAAAGCGATAACAGGTGCTGAAGACTTCTCCTTTTTTCAAAAAGAAGTTCCTGGTTTATATTTCTTTTTAGGTGGAATGACACCCGGAAACACAACACCTTTTCCGCATCATACACCAGATTTCAGTATTGACGAAGATGGTTTATTATTAGGCGTAAAAACATTTGTACAAATGTCTATTGATTATTTAAACCATTAAAAGTATATGAATTCAATTTTAGAGTTAATCTCACAATTACCATGGTGGAGTTGGTGTCTTGTTGTGCTAGCTTTAATAGCTATTAGAGATGTCTTTTTTCAAAAAAAACATACGATTAGTCATAATTTTCCAATTGTTGGGCATTTGCGGTATTTACTGGAAAGTATTGGGCCAGAAATGCGCCAGTATTTTGTAGCAAATAACCGAGAAGAACTTCCTTTTAATCGCATTGAACGCAGTTGGATATATGCCTCCGCGAAAAAAGAAAATAATTATGAAGGATTTGGTACAGACAGAGATATCTATTCGCATCAGCATATTTTTATAAATAATGCAATGTTACCTTATCAGGTAGATGCCGATCATCCTCATGCTACAGATAAAACCTTTTTACCCTGCGCTAAAGTTATTGGTGCTTACAATAAACGTAAGCACCCTTATCGTCCAGCATCGATAATAAATGTCTCCGCCATGAGTTTTGGATCCTTATCTGCAAAAGCTATCGCCTCTTTAAATAAAGGTGTGGCCCTTGCTGACGCATATCACAATACGGGAGAAGGAGGTTTATCGCCTTACCATAGTTATGGAGGAGATGTGATGTTTCATTTCGGAACAGGATACTTTGGGGTTAGAGGAAATGATGGTAAATTTTCTATGAAAAAAATGAAAGCATTAGTCGAAAATAATCCATTTATTAGAGCAATTGAAATCAAGTTATCACAGGGTGCAAAGCCAGGAAAAGGTGGGGTTTTACCTGGTAAAAAAATCACCAAACAAATTGCTGAAATTCGCGGTGTTGAAGTTGGAAAAGATGTTCTTTCTCCTCCTAACCATTCGGCCTTTTCTAATGTCAAAGAAATGCTTGATTTTATAGAATCGATTGCCGCAGAAACAGGCTTACCTGTTGGAATAAAAGCTGCGATTGGAAAATTAAACCAATGGGAAGAACTAATAGCACTAATGAAAGCTACTGGAAGAGGTCCAGATTTCATTACTATAGATGGTGGCGAAGGCGGTACAGGTGCTGCACCCCCTAGTTTTGCAGACCATGTATCGTTACCTTGGGTTTATGGTTTTGCAGATTTGTATAAATTATTTAAAGAAAATGGCCTAGCAGAACGTATTGTGTTTATTGGAAGTGGAAAACTAGGCTTTCCAGCAAAAGCCGCAATGGCCTTTGCCATGGGAGTTGATTGTATAAATGTTGCGCGTGAGGCCATGCTAAGCATTGGTTGTATTCAAGCACAAATATGCCACACCAATGGCTGTCCCGCTGGCATTGCAACCCAAAGTAAATGGAAACAAAACGGAATTAATGTTCCCCTAAAATCAGAACGCCTAGCACAGTATTTCAAAACTTTCAAAAAAGAACTTGTTGAAATCACACATGCTGCTGGGTATGAACATCCTTGCCAATTTAAAATGACTGATATAAAAGTTAATGTAGACGATCATAATTTGAGTAAAGCACTCGATCGTACCTACAAGTATATTAAGGCACCTGTTCCATTTATGAGCATGCAAGCTCTAAAAGAATGCGAGCATTTGGGAGGAACAAAAACAGATAAAACCAATCCTACACAAAAAAAAGAAGTTACAAATTAGTTTTAGACGCCTTTAAATTAATATGATGTAGTAAATACTTGAAAACCTTAAGAAAACCTGTTTATCACTTTAACACCATTTTATATTGGAAATTACTAAATAAAGCACCTATTTCTCCTTTCTCTTTCAGTACTTCCAAATGAAAAATAATATAAACATAGAGATCTATAATACCATCTCTATTCTTAAATCACTCAATTAGAATGCGCTTTTTTGCGTTATCTTTCAAAATAAAAACAACTATTAACTAAGGCTATGACTGATTTTTTTATGTAAAAAAATTGTTGTTTTTCTAATATGCAATTTAACAGAAGAACTGGTATAAAGAAACAAAAAACCACGCTTTACACGCGGTTTTTTTTTATGATTACAATTAATTTAAGTACTCTTAGTGCTTATTAAAAGCCTCCTCTAGATTTGTGATAATAAACTCCGAACGTCTATTGGCTTGGTGTTCTTCTTCTGTACACTTCACCCCATTAGAACATTTGTTAATCAGCTCTGTCTCTCCTTTTCCTTGCCCCGAAATTCTACTCGCATCTATTCCTTTAGAAATCACATATTGTGCTGTAGCTTTTGCTCTTCGATCTGACAATGCCATATTATAGACATCTTTACCCCTACTATCTGTATGAGATGTTGCCTGGATAATCATATGAGGATATGTATGCATCACCTCTACCAACTTGTCTAACTCTGATGCCCCCTGTGCCGTTATATTATGCTTGTCTAACTCAAAGAAAATAGGGTTTAAAACGACCTTGTTTTCTACTATAATTGGGCTTAAAGCCAATATTTTATTTACATCTCCCACATTGGTCGTAGCAATCTCTACACTATTTATAGCATACATCTCTCTATTAGCCTCTACTTTCAATACACGGTTACACTCGTATTTAAAATGTACAAATCCGCCTTCATCCGAAACTTTATCTGCTACCTTAGTACGATTCTCGTCATAAATAACCACTTCAGTATATGGTAATATCGCATTCGTTTTAGCATCTAAAATCTGTACAGATACATCTAGATCGCAGATAGAAACGATTTGCTCAAATGCGTAAATATCGTCGCTACCAGAACCACCTTCTCTGTTAGACGCAAAGAATCCTTTTTGAGAATCTTCGTCTATAGTATAACTAAAATCATCGTTACCCGAGTTAATTGGAGCTCCAATATTTTTTACAGACTCAAAATTATCTCCATTAATTTCGCTTGCAAAAATATCCAGCATTCCTAAACCGGGATGGCCATTAGAGGCAAAATATAAAACATTCTTACTACTAATGTATGGAAACATTTCTGAGCCTTCTGTATTGATAGTTTTTCCTAAGTTAACAGGTAATCCATAAGTTCCATCTTCATTTATAGTTACATACCATAAATCTGCTTTACCCATGGTTCCTTCCATGTCAGAAGAAAAGTACAATCGTTTAGCATCTGCGCTAACGGCTGGTCCTGAAGCATTGGAAGTTTCATTGTTAAAAGGTAATGTCTTTACGTTGCCCCATTTATCGCCTACTTTAGTAGCTGAATAAATATTAATCGTACTCTTACCGCCCTTATCTTTTTTAAACTTCTTTCCGAATAAACTTGCGCTTCTATTTACGCTTTCTCCAGAAAAATATATGGTTTTTCCATCTGGACTAAAGCTTACTGTTCCTTCGTTAAACTTCGTATTAATTTCAGAACCTAAAACAGTTTCATTGGTTAATTCTCCAGTCGTTGCATCATAATCTGACACATAAATATCTAAATAAGGTTCTTTTGTCCATCCATAGTTACGGCCTTTTCCACTTCTCGCAGATGTATAATAAACCTGACCTTTGAACACTAGTAGACCAAATTCTGAAAACTCAGAATTAAACCCCTCAATTGCAGTTATTTTAAACTCAGAACTATCTGCTAACAAATCTGCAACCACATTGGGTGATTTAATATGCGCAATAGCTCTAACATCGTTTGGTTTTTTCTCTGAAAATTTATCCATCCAAGTTTTGGCTGCATCATATTTACCATTCGCTTTCAACATTTGAGCATACTTAAAGTAATCTTCAGCATTCTTAGAATTGCCTACAACTTTAGCTAAATACTCCTCAGCCTTTTTTGTGTTAAATACGTTATAGTAGGTATCTGCTAAACGAGAATTCACGTAATCATCACCATTACCATCTTTAATCACTTCTAGATATGCGTCAATAGCGGCTACATATTTTAAATCATCAAATAATTTATCTGCCTTAGCGGTGTATTTATTTTGTGCCCTTAAACTAAAAACTCCTAATAGCATTAAGCTTATACATATATATTTTTTCATTGTGTTACTTGTTTATATTAGAAAAATCAGAAGTTCCCGACTTGGAAAAATCCGTCATAGTTTGTTGAGCTTCAGAAATAAATGTTACTTCTACATCTACTGCTAAGGCAATTCCATCTGAAATGACGTCAATGTCTGGCGCCGTAATTGTTAAATTAGTAAATCCTGTAATAACTGTACCGTTAATTTCGGATGCATATACTTTATCTACTAGCGAATCATCAATGGAAAGATAAAAGCGATACAAAGCATCATTTGTTGTAGAACAGTCATTTCTTGTAAAATTCCCTGATGTATTTACTAACTGCAATCCAATAATATCACCTGTACCGTTACAAGCGATATCAGAAACGTTAATTGACAATACATTAGTACCATCATCTTGATAAGAAAGCTCAAAAGTTTGCGTGCATATAGATTGAGCATTTGTCAATAAGCACATACCTAATAAAGCAAAAAATAATAAGTTTTTTTTCATAGCACTTAATTTATTGATTAAAAATCAACCAAATTTAACAAAAAACATCACTGTATATATTTTTATTAAAAAAAAGTCAGAAAAAAAACAAATTAAAACACTGAAAAACAAATATTAAAACGAACATATAAATGATAACAAAAATGACTATTAGTGTCTTAAAACATAAAGACATAACTCGTTTTATATTTTAAAGCAAACAATGTCTGTTAATACATTACCCCCATAATATCAGTGATAATTCTCACTTTAAAATGGTGCTTTCAATTTATTGAAAAAAGTGATTTTATTTGATTAACACCTTAAAGACGTATAACCCAATAGTAGATCACACAATGACATCCAACTTTAGACATAAAACCGCTTATTAAGTGGGTTTTAACTTAGATCAAAAACGGCATGGCCTCGTCCTGGATAATTGAAATAGGTGTTGATATTTCTATTCAGAATAAAAACTATTTTAATACCATTTTCCTTTTAAAAACAACTCAGGGTACTACTCTCTATTTTGCTTCTTAGCTTTTTTACTACCAGAGTACATCTCATATTTTACTAAACGCGATTCTAGTTTGGCATTAAATAGCTTAATTTTTCGAGATGGCCTTAGACCAACATACTTTAAAGCTTCGAGGTTTGAGGTGATAAACCAAGCATGAGTACCAGGATAGCCATGCTTTAATGTCGTACCGATATTTCCATAGAACTCCTCAATATTAATTTCTAAACGTTCGCCATACGGTGGGTTAAATAACATATGTAAATGGTTGTCACCTCCCTTTTGAGTTTTAAAAAAATCCTCATGCTGTACTCTAATAAATTCTTCTAAATGTGCATTTCTAATGTTGTCATTTGCCTTTCTTATGGCAGAAGGCGATTTATCATAGCCAATAATTTTATGATGAAAATCTCTAGTTTTCTTTAACAATGATTCCTCTATCTTTTCAAACAAATCCACATCCCAATCTTGCCAGCGTTCAAAAGCAAACTCTTTTCGCATCAAATTTGGCGGAATATTGCAAGCAATCATTGCAGCTTCAATCAATACAGTTCCACTACCACACATTGGATCCATAAAATCTGACTGACCATCCCAACCAGAAAGCATTACCAATCCTGCTGCTAAAACCTCGTTAATTGGAGCAATGTTGGTTGCTGACTTATAACCTCTTCTGTGTAAAGATTCTCCAGAACTGTCTAATGAAATGGTACACACTTGACGATCAATATGAATATTTACTTTCAAATCTGGAAAACGCAAATCAATATTAGGACGCTCACCAGTATTTTCTCTAAAACGATCTACAATAGCATCTTTTGCCTTTAAAGCTATATATTTGGAATGTGTAAAGATGTTGCTATGTACAGTAGCATCAATAGCTAAAGAACCTTTAGATGACACATACTTTTCCCAAGAAATACGTTTTACTTTATCATAAAGATCTTGTTCGCTAAGCACTCTAAAAGTTTTTATGGGTTTTAAAATTTTTATGGCGGTCCTTAATCCAAGGTTTGCTTTATACATAAAGCCCATATCGCCTACAAAACTCACATTACGAATCCCCTTTTTTATCTCTTGGGCACCAAGTTGTCTTAACTCTTTTTCTAGTATATTTTCAAAGCCAAATAGGGTTTTGGCAACCATCTTAAAATTATTCTCCATGTATCTCTTCAAATAGATTGCAAAAATAATCTATTTTTGTCGCCACACATAGCAATCTATGACAAAAGACAATTTAAACTGGTATTCATCTTGGTTTAACACACCATTTTATCACATCCTCTATAAAGATAGAGACGCTTCAGAGGCCAAACGTTTTATGGAGAATTTAACAGCATATCTCAATATACCTAAAGCTGCTACTATTCTTGATTTGGCCTGCGGAAAAGGCCGACATTCTGTTCATTTAAACAGCTTAGGTTTTGATGTCACAGGATTGGACTTATCTGAAGCGAGCATTGCTCATGCTAAACAGTTCCAAAATGAAACGTTACATTTTGCTGTGCACAATATGAGTCTGCCCTATCACAAAAAATTTGACGCTGTTTTTAATTTATTTACAAGTTTTGGCTATTTTGAAGATGAAACCGATAACCTCAACACCATTAAAGCTATTAAAGCCAATTTAACTCAGAATGGCATTGGTGTCATAGATTTTATGAATGTTAATTATACACTCAACAATCTAGTACCAGAAGATGTTAAGCATATAGAAGGGATTAACTTTAAACAAAAACGGTATGAAAATGAGGGTTATATCATTAAAGATATTAGTTTTGAACACAACAATCAACACTACAAATTTCAAGAGCGCGTAAAAGCTTTAAGTCTAGACGATTTTAAAGTACTATTTGAACGCGCAGGCATTCAATTGTTAGAAACTTTTGGTGACTATAAACTAAAAAAATATCATCCTGAATTTTCAGAACGTTTAATTATGATTTTTATGTAATATGAACAAATATTTGCTTCCTATATATGCCGTAATTTTAGGGTTTATAATTGTTAAAATCTCTAAAAACAAATCCATTAAAAACATCAAATTACTTTTGGCTTTTAGTGGTGCTTTTTTGTTATCACTGACTATACTTGATTTGTTACCAGATGTCTATGAACATCTTCATTCTAAAGTTATTGGCTTGTGTATCATGGGGGGAATTTTATTGCAAATTATTCTCGAATTTTTCTCTAAAGGTGCAGAACATGGTCATGTTCATATGCATAAAAAACGTACTGCATTCCCTTGGCTACTCTTCATTAGTTTATGCCTACATGCTTTTTTAGAAGGCTTTCCTATACATCAACATAATCACATGGTGTATGGCATTTTAATTCATAAAATACCAATCGCAATTCTAATTATGACCTATTTAATACAATCTGAATTTAAAACCATTCAGATCTTAATTTTTCTTACCTTATTTGCTCTTATGACGCCGTTAGGAACGATTATTTCCAATAATATAGATATGGTTGCAGGTTATATTGATTATATTAATGCTATTGTTATTGGAATATTTTTACATATTTCAACCACCATTTTATTTGAAAGTAGTGAAGGTCACAAATTCAATCTCAATAAAATAATTGTTATTGTTGCAGCTATAGGAATTGCATACATCATGTAATACGATAAAAGGATGAACTACACAATTAAAAATACAACACGTGTTTAGCAAAGAAACCTCTAGATTATTACGACAAGAATTTTGGACCAGTTTTGGAAAATCATTTCCTAGGAAATGGATTTTGTATAACACAAAAATTAAAGGTCTTTCCTTTAAATTCTATTTTGACACAAAAAAAGCCTATGTTACTTTAGATTTAGAAGATGATTTAGATAACCGCATTAACTGCTGGGAAAAACTGGTGGCTCTAAAAACTATTTTGACCGAAGAATACCTTCCCAAAGCTATTTATGAAGAAGAGTTTTATTTGGACAACGGCAAAGAAATCTCTAGAATTTACATCCCTTTAGAACAAAAGGTATCTATTCATAACAAAGCTACCTGGCGAGATACTATGGTGTTTCTAAATCAAACCATGATACTATTTGAAACTTTTTTTGAGGAATACAAGGATATTATAAAGGGATAATTCTAAAATCTACACATTTTTTTATATCATCTATCTGTTCCTACAGTTGGTTTTATTTATAAAAACCTACATCAAATAATATCATAAAACAACGCACTAAAAGTAGCTACAATAGTCGTTATGCAATTGTAAATTTTGGTATTGAAAGCGCGTTTGGTTCTCTCTGATACTCTAACTACGTAATTACACCTATTCTATAACCTGCTCAACAACAACCACAGTCTTATTATTCTATAGAAAAGGTCATTAACTCAATTTAAGATTTTATAATTTATTTTAAAAGTAAATTCGAATTTAGCTCACTCCAATCACTATTATTACAATTTCAAATAGTCTAAGACATTCAGGTTAATACGTGATTGAATGTCGCTAAGGTCAGCTTTGACAAAAGTATCTCCCGTAATATTTTCGTAAAGTTCTATATAACGTGCACTTACACTTTCAATATATTCATTAGACATGTGCGGTATGGTTTGTCCTTCTAAGCCTTGAAAATCATTAGATATCAACCATTGACGAACAAACTCTTTCGATAATTGTTTTTGAGTTTCACCTCTATCCTGACGTTCTTGATATCCATCAGCATAAAAATAACGTGAAGAATCTGGTGTATGAATTTCATCAATTAATACGATATCTCCTGCTTTAGTTTTTCCAAATTCATATTTAGTATCTACTAAGATGAGGCCTTGTGCTTGCGCTATCTCCGTACCACGTTGAAATAATTTTCGTGTATAATCTTCCAAAACTTCATAATCTGCTTCACTTACAATGCCTTTTGCTAAAATATCTTCTCGAGAAATATCCTCATCATGATCTCCTTTTTCAGCCTTAGTGGCGGGTGTAATAATAGGCTCAGGAAATTTATCGTTTTCTTGCATACCTTGTGGCATAGCAACACCACAAAGCATACGTTTTCCAGCTTTATATTCTCGTGCCGCGTGCCCAGACATATACCCTCTAATTACCATTTCGACTTTAAAAGGTGTACATAAATGTCCAACCGCAACATTTGGATCTGGAGTAGCAATTAGCCAGTTTGGAACCAAATCTTCAGTGGCTTTCATCATTTTTGTTGCGATTTGATTAAGAATTTGCCCTTTATAAGGAATCCCGCTTGGCATCACTACATCAAAAGCAGATAGACGATCTGTAGCAATCATTACCAATTGCTCATCGTTGATATTATAAACCTCTCTCACTTTTCCTTTATAAACACTCTTTTGTCCAGGAAAATTAAAGTTAGTATACGTTATAGTATTACTCATTATGTTGTTTTCGGTCTTAAAGACACTAATTTGATTAACGTTGGTTTTGCGCAAAAATAAGATTTTAATCAGAATTTATATGTGATTATGGCAAATTAGTTCTGTGTAGATATTATAAGCTGCACAGTGGTTCTCAGTTTGCCTTTAGCCATGCAAAAATTGCTAATCCAATTTGGTAAAATAATTTTTAGTTCGGTACACTTTTAAATAACATAAAACCTTGAACCACGCGTCAAAGTCTTAGTATTATTTTTAACACATATAAATAAACTAACAATAGTCTATTATAAGTAAACTCTAAAAGACATAAAGCGCAATTGATTTAAACTAAAAGTGACAAACACAAATGCCATATAACAAGATAACATAAGAGTTGAATACCATTGATTTCATAGGCTTAAATTACAGTACATTATCATGAACATTAAAAAACTATAACTACTCTCTGTTCTCAATACTTTTATATGCCGCAATAATTTTCTTTACGAGTTTATGTCTAATAACATCTTTATCGTCTAAGAAAATGATACCTACACCGTCTACATTCTTTAAAATTAATAAAGCTTCTTTTAAGCCAGAAATTGTACGTCTAGGCAAATCAATTTGTCCAGGATCGCCAGTTAATAAAAATTTGGCACTTTTTCCCATTCGGGTTAAGAACATTTTCATTTGGGCATGTGTGGTATTTTGACCCTCATCTAAAATTACAAAAGCATTATCTAATGTGCGTCCTCGCATAAATGCTAATGGTGCAATTTGAATAACCCCTTTTTCAATGTAGCTCTCTAATTTTTCGGCAGGAATCATATCGCGCAAAGCATCATATAAAGGCTGCATATAAGGATCTAATTTCTCTTTTAAATCCCCTGGTAAAAACCCGAGGTTCTCTCCTGCCTCCACGGCTGGACGTGTCAAAATGATGCGACGTACTTCTTTGTTCTTTAAAGCTTGTACCGCCAAAGCCACGCCAGTATAGGTCTTTCCCGTTCCTGCTGGACCAATAGCAAATACCATATCATTTTTACGCATGCTTTCTACCAATTTGCGTTGATTCGCTGTTTGGGCCTTAATCAAACGCCCTCCAACACCATGGACAATTACCTCTCCACTGGATACAGAAGTTTCATAATCGGCTTTGCTACGACTTGTTAAAACACGTTCTATAACGTTTTCATCCAATTTATTGTACTTTACAAAATGTTGCATTAACATGGCTAAACGACGATCAAATTCGTCTAGCATTTCTTCGTTTCCATAAGCTTTAATTTTATTCCCTCTGGCAACAATTTTGAGTTTTGGAAAGTATTTTTTTAATGCGGCTATATTCGTGTTTTGGGCTCCAAAAAACTCTTTTGGGTTTACCTCTTCTAACTCTATGATAAGTTCGTTCAAAAGTGCTAAATTATTTTTTAAATATTACTACACCAAATTATAATTTTTTTTACCCAATTCCTAAAATTAAAAACGAAAAAATTACGTAGATTTGCACATTCTCAAAATTAGGCTAATTTTCAACATTTCATTTTAAACACAACGTAATAGTTTAGCTCATGGCTATCATAACATTAACTACTGATTTCGGGGAAAAAGACCACTTTGTTGGCGCTATCAAAGGCGCTGTATATAGCGAGTTACTTGATGCTAAAATTGTTGATATTTCGCATTCGGTATCACCTTTCAGTATTCCTGAAGCTGCATATATCATCCAAAATGCCTATAGTAGTTTTCCGAAAGGGACAATTCATTTAATTGGTATTGACTCGGAAATCAATGAAGAGAACAAACATATTGCTGTAAAGTTAGACGGTCATTATTTTGTATGTGCCAATAATGGCATTATGAGTATGATTTGTTCAGAAATTGTACCAGAGAAGATTGTAGAAATTAACATTCACGATAAAATAGCAACGAGCTTTCCTGTTTTAGATGTCTTTGTAAAAGTTGCCTGCCATATTGCACGTGGTGGTACTTTAGAAGTCATAGGAAAACTGATTCATACAATTAAACCAATTAAAAACCTAAACCCCTTTGTAAATGAAGATAAAAACCAAATTATCGGTATGGTCATCTACATTAACAACTATGGAAATGTGGTAACCAATATCAAAAGGAAATTTTTTGAAAGCGTGCAAAAAGGACGAGAATTTGAAATTTTTGCAAGAAATTATAGGTTTAAAGAAATCCATCATAAATACAGTGATATTGTTGATTTTTCAATTCCTGAAGACAAGAGACATGCAGAAGGTAAAGGGTTGGTTGTCTTTAATTCTTCCAATTATTTAGAGATCGCTGTATACAAAAGCAACCCCACAACTGTAGGCAGTGCCTCAACGTTGATGGGCTTAAAAATGATGGATACAGTAACGATTAACTTTAACAAATACTAAATGATGTTGGTACGTATTGTAAAATTGAGTTTTGAAGAAGCGCATGTTGCAAATTTTCTAGAAAACTTCCATAAAAACAAACAAGATATACGACATTTTGAAGGGTGTCGTTTTTTAGAATTATATAGAGACCTGAATGACCCCACAACATTTTTCACCTATAGTTATTGGGATAACTCTGCATCTCTAGACAGATACAGACATTCGGATCTATTTAAAGGGGTTTGGGCAAAAACAAAACCATTATTTAAGGCAGCACCTAAAGCTTGGAGTGTAGATAAATTAGTATCTATAGAATAAATTACAGTTCTAAAATATGAGGTTATAACCCTATATATGAGATCTATAAACACATATTAAATGAGTTTCTAATTAAGACGTGTAACCCAGCATCTAAAAATACATTAGATTTGCTTTAACAATTCTAAAAACCAAACCGTTCTATGTTAGCCATATTAAGAAAAGAAATAAATTCGTTTTTTGCCTCTACAATAGGGTATTTGGTGATTGCACTGTTTTTATTAATCAATGGACTAGTTTTATGGTTATTTAAAGGCGAATTCAATATTCTGGATTATGGTTTTGCCGATTTATCTCCGTTCTTTTTGCTAGCACCCTGGGTGTTACTTTTTTTAATTCCTGCCATAACTATGCGCAGTTTTAGTGATGAAAAAAAACAAGGTACATTAGAGTTATTATTAACCAAACCTATCTCACATTTAGAACTTGTTTTAGGCAAGTATCTTGGAGCATTTGTGTTAATTCTTTTAGCCTTATCTCCAACCTTGTTATACAGTATTGCTATTAACGATTTAAAATTGGATAGCAATACTATAGACACAGGGCGCATACTAGGTTCCTATCTTGGTTTGCTATTTTTGGCAGCGGCTTATACTGCTATTGGTCTATTTTCTTCTACCCTTTCTGACAATCAAATTGTTGCATTTTTGGTAGCTGTATGTTTATGCTTGATTTTTTATATTGGATTTGAAGGTATTGCTGATATAGCGTTTCCTTTTTTTGAAAAATTGGGCATGAGCTACCATTATAAAAGTATCAGTCAAGGTGTTCTTGATACTAGAGATTTGATTTATTTTTTAAGTATTACTACCATTTTTATCCTTCTTACTAAAGCACGCATAACAGCAACAAGCACATGGAAAAAATCGGTTTGGATACAACGCGGTGTTATACTGACTGCAATTATAGTTTTAAACATGGGATCTTACAGTCTATATCAGCGTTTTGACCTCACTAAAGACCAACGTTATACATTAGATCAAGCATCTAAAAATTTAATCGAAACTATAAATTCACCAATTATGGTGGATGTCTTTTTAGAAAGTGAAACTTTAAACAGTTCGTTTAGAAAATTACAAACAGAAACCAAACAACTTCTTCAAGAGTTTAATGCCCTAAATTCTAACATCAATTATAGTTTTATAAATGCTTTAGAGGATGAAAGTACACGGAAACAAAATCTTCGTGATTTGGATCAACGTGGCTTAAAACCAATGCAAGTTAATGTCTATGAAAATGGCAAACAGAGCCAGGAAGTTGTGATTCCTTGGGCACTAGCTAGCTATAATGGTCTCACCATTGAAATCCCTTTATTAAAGCAAAAAATTGGTGCAAATCAACAAGATATGGTTTCCAATTCGGTGCAACATTTAGAATATGCTTTTGCTGATGCCTTTAATAAACTCATCCATCCAAAAAGCAAAAAAATAGCTATTTTGCAAGGTAATGGTCAACTAGAAACAAAATACATCGCAGATTTTCTTAAAACAATTAGAGACTACTACTATATTGCGCCTTTTACACTAGATAGCGTTGCCTCCAACCCTAAGCAAACACTTCAAAAATTATCTCAATATGATTTAGTGATATCAGCTAAGCCTACTATAGCTTTTACTGAGAAAGAAAAGTTGGTTTTAGACCAATATGCAATGCAAGGCGGAAACACTATGTGGCTTTTAGACAAAGTAATCATGGACAAAGACAGCCTTTACAACACAAAGGGTGAAAATGTAGGTATTCCTAGAGATTTAAATCTTACGGATTTCTTTTTCAAATACGGCATACGCATTAACCCCGTGCTTATTGCAGATATTTATTCTGCCCCAATTACATTGGCACTTGGTGAAGGTAGCGAAGCACAATTTCAACCTTTACAATGGCAATATTCGCCCTTAGCAAACTCGCAAAATAATCACCCCATAGTTCGCAACATTGATATGGTGAAATTTGATTTCGCAAATCAAATTGACACTTTAAAAACAAGTCATAGCGCGATCAACAAAACACTATTGCTTCAAAGTTCTCCATTAACAAAAGTGCTAGGTATGCCAAAATTAATAAGCTTGGAAGAAGTAACTAAGCAACCAGACCCTAAGACCTTTAACAAAGGTGCGCAAAACTTAGCTGTCCTACTTGAGGGCAAATTTACTTCGGTTTATCATAATCGCATAAAACCCTTTAAGCTCAACAAAGCGCACAATACAAGCGTTCCTGCCAAAATGATCATCATTGCTGATGGAGATGTGATAAAAAATGACTTAGGACGAAATGGCCCATTAGAACTAGGATTTGATCGTTTTTCGGGGAAAAAATTCGGAAACAAAGAGTTTCTTCTAAACTGTACTAATTATTTACTAGAGGATAACGGACTTATAAACATTAGATCTAAAGTCGTAAAATTTTCTTTTCTAGACCCTCAAAAAATTGCTGCTCAAAAAGCAAAATGGCAATTTGCAAACATCTTATTGCCACTGCTATTACTGGCTCTTTTTGGTTTTATTTTTAATTACATAAGACGAAAAAAGTACAGCCTATAAATGTTAATAAGTTTCTTTCAAAATTAGGAGACAAAAAGATATCTTTGTGAGAGATAATTTTAGAACGGAAATCAATGAAATTTATAGTATCAAGTAAGTATCTATTAAAGGAATTACAAATTCTAGGTGGTGTAATTAATAATTCTAACACCTTACCTATTTTGGATAATTTTTTATTCAATTTAGACAACACTTCATTAACCATTTCTGCTAGTGATTTAGACACAACCATATCTTCTATCCTTGAGGTAGATAGCGACTCTCAAGGTAGTGTTGCTATTCCTGCAAAGTTACTTTTAGATACTCTAAAAACATTTCCAGAACAACCGTTAACTTTCATTATTGGAGAAAATAATATGGTTGAAATTAACTCTAACCACGGGAAGTACGCCTTAGCTTATTCGGATAGTAAAGAATTCCCAAAAGCGGTAGCAATAGAAAAACCTAGCACGACATCTATTCTTGCTGATATTTTATCTACTGCAATTTCTAAAACTATTTTTGCAGCAGGTAATGATGATTTAAGACCAGTAATGAGTGGTGTGTTTTTCCAATTCTCGTCAGAGAATTTAACTTTTGTTGCAACAGATGCACATAAGCTTGTAAAATATACACGCCATGATGTTTCGGCAAGCGAAACAACGGAGTTTATCATGCCTAAAAAACCTTTAAATCTATTAAAGGGTATTTTATCTGACACCTCTAAAAGTGTAAAAATCACATACAATGATTCTAACGCAAAGTTTTCTTTCCAAAATTATGAGCTGGTTTGTCGTTTAATTGATGGGAAATACCCAAACTACGAAGCCGTTATACCGAAAGAGAATCCAAATAAACTGACAACTTCAAGAACTCAGTTATTAAACTCTGTTAAACGTGTATCTATTTTCTCAAATAAAACAACACATCAGATACGTTTAAAAATGGCAGGTTCCGAGCTCAATATTTCTGCTGAGGATATTGACTACAGTAATAAAGCACACGAAAGATTAACTTGTGATTATCAAGGTGACGATATGGAGATTGGATTCAACTCACGTTTCTTAACAGAAATGCTTGTAAACCTTAATGGAGACCATGTAATGATAGAAATGAGTTTACCAAATAGAGCTGGAATTTTAACCCCTGTAGACAGTTTAGATAAGGGCGAAGAAATTATAATGCTAGTAATGCCAGTAATGCTTAATAACCAAAACTAAATATAACATACACAACAACCACAACCCTACTGTTGTGGTTGTTGTATTTTCCCCAAAATTCTAATTCATTGCCTAATACCATTTTCTATTTGTGCCAAAAGTTGCACTGTTCATACTTTGGTTAAGCAGTCAAAAATTTGAGGTACCTGTACAACATTATCACCACCGTTCATTTTGTACTTGATAATTTTATTACTAATTTCATATCATATCACCAATCACTCAAATAACCACTATAGAACTTCAGTTTTCAACTCAAATAATATTATGATTACAATATATCACAACAATCGCTGCAGCAAATCCAGACAAGGGTTACAATTATTAGAAGCATCTGGTAAAGAATTTAGAATTATAAAATACTTAGAAGACATTCCGAGCAAAGCGGAACTTGCAAACATTATTGCGTATTTAGGCATTAAACCTATTCACCTTGTTCGTAAGAATGAAGCGATTTGGAAAGATAACTTTAAGGGAATAGATTTGACGGATGATGATATTATCACGGCAATGACAGCCCACCCCAAACTTATAGAACGTCCAATCGTTATCAATGATAAAAAAGCTGTAATTGGCAGGCCACCCGAACAAATATTAGATATTATCTAAACCTCATAAAATTCAAGATACGATTATCTCCTTTTGCAAAAAGACACATTAATCTATATACATTAAAACCAGCTTATAAAACCCGATAATTCTGCTTCGTAGTTATTTCATATCTATTACGTCCTAAATAGCGCTTATACCAATGTACTATCAATCGTATAAAGATTCACACAATAGGATTACTAGAACAAAAAAATATTAACACCTAAAATTCTCACTTCCAAAAGGAGTTGACATAGGAATTGTCTCGAATTTAACCCAAAAGATAAAGTGCTTGACACCTGTATCTATTAAAAACAGTATGTTTGTAATATTTTGGGTATATCTATAAAATGAGTGCAAGAAAAAAGCAACCATTTTGGTTGCTTTTAATATATTATGATATGTTCTTAATATTATTCATTTAAAGCCGCTTCACGCGCTGCTTTTTTTTCCGCTTTCTTTTCTTTAAGACGTTCAATCGCAGCACCAAAAACCCAATATGGAATTGCAAACGTTAATAAAAATATCATTAACCAAAACCCGATAGTCAAAATGGTTAAAAATGCTAAAAATCCTAAATATTGGTCAAAATCGAACATAATTACAGTCTAATATTAATGAGACTACAAAGATAAGCTATCAATTGTTCTTATACAATAGCTAAACCCAATTTTATTCAAATGCCTTGATGACTATATTCATTTCATTACAGTGCTGTCATTAGTGCTTGCTACTTTCAAATTATAATTAGAACTATTACAGGACACAAAATAGAGCAACCTTTCAAGACGCTTCTTTAGTTAGAGCGTTATAAATAACATCTCATTTATATCAAACCAAGGTCTTATAAAGCAAAAATCCGTAAAGCTTTAAAAGTATTTAACAGTTTGTATTGATCCCAGTAAAAAACGAAATATATGTATTAATTTTAGTTAAAAACTAACAAAAATACTAAGGCTAAACCTCTCAAAAAATGTACATTTGTGACACATTAAAATTTTAAAATTTACATCATGAGTTATAGAATAGAAAAAGATACAATGGGCGAAGTAAAAGTGGCTTCAGACAAACTCTGGGGTGCACAAACCGAGCGCTCTCGTAATAACTTTAAAATCGGTGCTCCAGCATCCATGCCTCTAGAGGTGGTTTATGGTTTTGCTTATCTAAAAAAAGCAGCCGCATATACCAATTGTGATTTGGGTGTTTTAGCTCCTGAAAAGCGCGATTTGATTGCACAAGTTTGTGACGAAATCTTAGATGGACAGCATGATGATCAATTTCCATTAGTTATATGGCAAACAGGTTCTGGAACTCAAAGCAATATGAATGTAAATGAGGTAGTTGCTAATAGAGCACATCAATTAGCCGGAAAAACTATTGGAGATGGAGAAAAAACGATTCAACCTAATGATGATGTTAACAAATCTCAATCATCCAACGACACATTCCCAACTGGAATGCATATTGCAGCTTACAAAAAAATTATTGAGACAACACTACCAGGTGTAACACAGTTAAGAAACACATTACATCAAAAATCTGAAACATTTAAAGATGTTGTAAAAATTGGTCGCACGCACTTAATGGACGCAACACCTTTAACGCTAGGACAAGAATTTTCAGGATATGTATCACAATTAGACCACGGCTTAAAAGCTCTAAAAAACACCTTATCGCATTTAAGTGAATTAGCACTTGGTGGAACTGCTGTAGGAACAGGTTTAAACACACCGGCTGGTTATGATGTGCTTGTCGCTAAATATATTGCAGAATTTACTGAGTTACCTTTTATTACTGCAGAAAATAAGTTTGAAGCTTTAGCGGCTCATGATGCTATGGTTGAAACACATGGTGCTTTAAAGCAAATTGCTGTATCCTTAAACAAGATTGCAAATGATATTAGAATGATGGCTTCTGGACCACGTTCAGGAATTGGTGAAATTATAATTCCTGCCAATGAACCAGGAAGTTCTATTATGCCAGGAAAAGTAAATCCAACACAATGCGAAGCTATAACTATGGTATGTGCTCAGGTTATGGGTAACGATGTTGCGGTAACTGTTGGTGGTACTCAAGGGCATTATGAATTAAACGTATTTAAACCAATGATGGCTGCCAATGTATTACAGTCAGCACAATTAATTGGAGATGCCTGTATAAGTTTTGATATCAACTGTGCTTCTGGTATTGAACCTAATCACGGTACCATAAAAACCTTATTAAATAATTCATTAATGCTTGTTACTGCGTTAAATACAAAAATTGGGTACTATAAAGCTGCTGAAATTGCCAATACTGCACATCAAAATGGAACAACATTAAGAGAAGAAGCGATTAATCTAGGCTATGTGACACCAGAACAATATGATGAGTGGGTAAAACCTGAGGATATGGTTGGCAGTTTAAAGTAAGTATTTAGCTATTCTAAAATTTCATAACATTCTTGTTTGAAGTTAGAATAAGACAAAACGAAAAATCTTTAGGATACAGAAAAGGAAAAACCAAAGCATAAGTTCGGTTTTTGTTTAAACTAAAAACAGGTCAGAAAAAAGATCAAATTAAGGCCATTAAAAAAGCAAGTGAAAATCACTTGCTTTTTCTGTGTAATTAGCTATTAACCCATCTCAAAAGAATGGATATACAAATCTATTTTTTTAGATACAGAACACCATTAACATAGGTTAATTTCTCATAATATTTTTTTTCTAATTCTACTCAGCTGCACTGGAGTTACATTTATATAAGATGCAATTTGATATTGTGGTATTAATTCTTCGATATTTGGAATTTGAACTAATAGTTTTTTATAACGCTGTGTTCCATCTAATGTCATAAGGTCTATATTTCTTTCCTCATAAGCAATAAAAGCATTCTCTAAGATACGTGTATATAATTTTGGAGCATCTTTTAATTCATCGCATAATTTCATTGCGCCATAATAATCGATTTCAAAAAAATCGCAGGTCGTTAAACTTTCAAAAGTAAATTTAGACGGTTGTTTTTTTATTAAAGATGTAAATGCACCTCCAAAAGAAATTGGAGAGTAAATTCTTTTATTATAGTCTTTACCATCTTCTGTTGTTATATAAGCTCTAATAACACCAGAAGTCAAAAGATATATTTTGCCTGGAATTTTCCCAGCTTTAGTTAAGATGGTATTAGGTTTTATTGTTTTCCGTTCGGATAAACTCACAAAACGATTAAACGTATATTCAGAAATGGGGCTAATTTTGTTTAAATACTCGTGATAATAATTCAAATTACAAAAATCTTAAATTTGGGTCTATTAAAAACAATATAAACGTTTTTAAACTTATATTTTTTTAATTTAGCCACTATTCGACAAGAACCACATAAAAACCGATAATGTTTACATTAATTAGCAACATCAAAGAGCTCCTACAAGCAAGAGAATCAGACAAATACAAAATATCTGGCGCAGAAATGAAACAACTTCCTACGATAAAGAATGCGTATATTTTGATAGAAAATGACGTCATTGTTGACTATGGTGAAATGCAACACTTAAAACCCATTATTGTAGACAAAACTATAGATGCGTCAAATCAGATAGTGATGCCTACTTGGTGTGATTCTCATACTCATATCGTTTATGCAGGAAATAGAGAACAAGAATTTGTAGATCGTATTAATGGTTTGAGCTATGAAGAAATTGCTAACAGAGGTGGAGGAATACTAAATTCTGCAAACAAACTGCAAGAGACAAGCGAACAAGACTTGTATTTACAATCTATAGAACGCGTAAAGAACGTTATCCGACTAGGAACTGGCGCATTAGAAATCAAATCGGGATATGGCTTAACCACTGATGCCGAATTAAAAATGCTACGTGTAATAAAACGCATTAGAACGGAATTTCCAATTCCAGTAAAGGCCACTTTTTTGGGAGCACATGCACTGCCAGCCAAATATAAACACGATAAAACCGCCTATTTAGACCTTATAATTAATGAAATGCTTCCTAAAATAGAGGAAGAACAATTAGCAGATTATATCGATATTTTCTGTGAAAAGGGATACTTTGATTTAGAAGATACCGAGAAAATATTAAATGCGGGACAACATTATGGATTAAGACCCAAAATCCATGTCAATCAATTTAATGCCTTTGGTGGTGTAGCTAAAGGTGTAGCTCACAATGCGCTTTCTGTAGATCACTTAGAAGAATTAAACATAGCCGATATAAACATCCTTAAAGGCAGCAGCACCATGCCAGTAGCATTACCGTCTTGCTCCTATTTCTTAAGTATTCCTTATACACCTGCAAGACAAATTATTGATGCAGGACTGCCATTGGCTTTAGCTACAGATTATAATCCAGGATCCACACCTAGTGGCAACATGAATTTTGTACTAAGTACCGCTTGCATAAAAATGAAAATGACTCCAGAAGAAGCAATTAATGCCGCAACCCTTAACGGCGCCTATGCAATGGGTATTGAGAAAGACTACGGTAGTATTACCAAAGGAAAAAAAGCAAACCTTATCATCACAAAGGGCATTCCAAGCTACAACTATTTACCTTATGCTTTTGGAGATAATCATATTGACAAAGTCCTTATCAACGGTAAAATTTATAAGTAAATATAGTCCTTTAATACCATTTTTCATTTAAAAATACCTTAAAATAAAACGATGAATTTTTTCTTTATATAAAGTAGAACACGAAAGTATAACGTTAGCTCTAGTTACTTCTTATACTGCAAGAGAAAACAGAAAAGAGGTCCCTTTATTCACAATTCATTTCATATGAACCTCAAAAACAAAGAAACGCCTTAAAATTAAATTTTAAGGCGTTCTATAGACGTAACACGCATTCTGAAATTACCTTAATGTAAATTCTGAACTCGAAACCAGTTTAGACTTATCATAAACATTCACGCGGTATTTTCCTTTTTCGAATTTATTTTTTCCTCGCGTTGCTGCGAACTCACAAATATCTATATTCCTGTTCTGGTAATTGAATTTACTTATTAAACTATAATTTAATATTTGCCCATCAAATTGAATTCGCTTGTTTAATCCTAAAACATTTTCATTTGGGTCAATAACCTGAATAAAGAACTCTTTATCCCCAGCAGCTACCAAGGTGTTTTTTGTTACCGTATAACAGACTCTAATTTTATCTGACCTACCTGCTCTTTCGGTTGGTATTAATTTTCCCGAACTTCTTTCTATAACACCAAATCCCTTTAAGCCAGCCGTCACTAATACCGCCGCATTTTCTACCATGTTAGCAAGCGCTGTATTCTGTTTTAATAATGTATTGTTTAGCTCAGTGCCCTCTTCTAGCTTAACCTGAGTACTATCTAAAGATGTTGTTAATGCTGCATTACTTACTCGTAAAGAATCATTTTCTGCTAATAACACATCCATTTCTTTCTGTAATGCCAAATACTTCTTTTTATATTTCCAAAGGCTCTTAACACTATTATCAGACACTTTTAAAGAATCTATCAAACCTTGAATACGCAATTTAGCGGCAACTAATTTCTCATTTGTAATGTCATTTTCATTATTAGCCGCTTCATATTTTGCGATCATATTTTCAAGATCATTTAACGCCTTTTGTTTATCTTCCATTAATTCTGTCTGTACTGCTTCACTTTCATTTTTCAAATTAAAGCTATAATAAGCCGTTCCTAACAGTAATAAAATCACAAGCCCCAAAGCCACCTTTAAACCCGTACTATTCTTTTTTTCTTTATCAACCATATTCTTAATTGTTATTTATCGTCAAATTTTATTTTCTATCTTTTTTCATCCTTAATCTCCGCTGTCGCATCTAAATTAATTGTATTTTAGTGGTCAAAAATAACGTTTATTTCTTTAATGAAACATCTTAATCTTTTTACGGAAACAAACCGCAAAAAATGGGTTAATAAACGCTCTAAGGAATCTAAATTTGGAGAACACGTCCAATTAATTACTAAGACTGAAAATATATACGAGCAGCTTCAAAATTTAGATGTTTCTTATGTGCTTTTGGGTATTCCTGAAGATATTGGCGTCTTCGCTAACGGAGGAGAGACAGGTACATCAAACGCCTGGATTTCAACCCTTAAAACCTTACTCAACCTACAAAGCAACACCTTTACAAATCCCAATAAATTAGTTGTTTTGGGAACGCTAGATTTTTCTGAATACGCAAATAAAATAGCATTCCTGAACCCTAAAAAACGAACCGACCAAAAAAAAGCTAGAAAACTCGTATGTGAAATTGATAAAGTAGTATCACAACTTGTACATGATATTGTTAGAGCTGGCAAAAAACCCATAATCATTGGTGGTGGTCATAACAATGCCTATGGCATTCTAAAAGGAACTGCTCTAGCACTAAATAGCCCCATAAATTGTATCAATTTTGATACACATTCCAATTTTAGAACTGAAGAAGGCCGTCATAATGGCAATGCCTTTAGTTATGCATTTTCCGAAGGTTTCTTAAAAAAATATTTTGTTTTTGGCTTACACGAAAAAACAACTTCACAAGACATATTAAACACACTTAAAGGTCTTAAAAAGTTTGTGCAATTTAATACTTATGAAGCCTTGGAGATTAGAAAAGAGTTAAAGTTTAAAAAAGAGTGTAAACATGCTTTTACGCATATTGGCAATTCCAATTTTGGCATAGAAATAGATTGTAATGCTATTGCAGGTATTCCAACAAGTGCAATGATACCATGTGGATTTACTCCAAGTAAAGCACGAGAATTTATCAGTTTTTTTGGCGCAAAAGAAAACGCTAGCTATTTGCATATTTGTGAAGCCGCCCCTAACCTTGGGTCAAAAAAAACCGCTTCATTAACCGCTAAATTAATCAGTTATCTAGTTACCGATTTCATGCGATAAAACATTTATTTTTTTTGCAAACAGCAACGTTATAAACGAAAAAACAACCCCATACAATCTCATAGTATTAAAATGCCATAAGACCAATAAAAAAAATGTTTTGGATGAAGATAAATTTATGCTGAATATGAAAAACGATGCATCAACATATACAATAACTCAATTGTGGCTGTTAATGACTATATCCCTTAAAAAAGTAAATACGCTAAATGAGGTTACCCTTATATGCTAAAACAACGTTATATAACATCACTCTTAACTCCAAAAAGCCCTTAGTACTTTTGCTAAGATCAAGAGCAGTATGGAAACTAAAACAATTAATAAGAAACTTGACGCTAATCAGAACCAACAGTGTTATATATGTTCAAGAAGTACATTGCTTCAAATTGACTGAAAATTATTAGATTTACAATGAAAAAGATATAAGGTGTCTAGAGTTAATACCTTTATACAGTTTTTACACCCAATTTGATAAATGAAAATATCAGAAAGATTTGAAGGATGTATTATCTGTGGCTCGATTGGAGACGCATATGGAAGTGCGCATGAGAATCTGACTAAAACTGACTCCAATGATTCGAATACATTTTATTTATTTGGTAAACCTAAAAAGGTAATTCCGAAATGGAAAATTACGGATGATACACAACTGACTTTGGCTACTTGCGAAGAAATTATAGAAAATAATGAATTAAAACCTGAAGATTTTGCTCAAAAGTATCTAGATTATTTCAAGCAGAGAAAAATTACTGGAATAGGTGCAAGTACATTAAAAGCTTTGCAAGAATTAGAAGTTGGAGGACATTGGAGTCAAGTTGATCGAAAAGGAGAATATACAGCAGGAAATGGTGCATATGTGAGAATTTACTCTCTTGCATTTGTTCATAATATGACTCGCGAGCAAATTCGAGAAATAAGTATCATAACCCACAATAACGATGAAGCATATATTGGCGCATTAAGCATAGTGTTTGCAATACGAGCTATTTTAAATGGGGAATGGACAGGTAAAGAAAACCTAATTGAACTATTAATTGACCAAATCCCTGATACAAGATTAAGAGATAGGCTGATTGAAATTAAAAATATTAATAACCTTTTGGAGATTGGACAGAAGGGAAACGATGGATATGTTGTGAATTCCGTACCCTTGGCAATTGCCGCAGCGAACAAAGTAACTGAAATTGGAATTGATGGAGTATTTGAACAACTTATTGAAATTGGAGGCGATACAGATACAAATGCTTCGATAGCTGGACAAATAGCTGGAACTTTAATCGGTCGAAAAGGAATTCCTGAAAACCTAATGAGTAAATTGACAGAATTAAATGAATTTGACTGGATTGAAAAGACGATAAATAACTATAACAATAAAAAAACTGGGTGTAATACTGTATAACAAATCACAGCAGGCTTTGGTATGCTACGCTTGTCATACTAAGCGTTGTAAACAATCCCTAATAGAACTCAAAAAATCCTGAATATTTTGGCAAACTTCAAGAGCAATATGGGAACAAAAACATTAATAAAAAAACTTGACGCTAGTAAGAAGTAAAAAAGAAAATAAATGAACCTTTTTCAGAAAATTACAAGAAGTATAATCAAGATTTCATTTGGTACTTCCGTTTCAATAATTGAATATTTCAGTAAGATGGACAAATATCACCAACAAGTTGACAAATTAAGAAAACTTGAAAGCGTAACTTTAGGAAAAGAAATAGCTAAATGCTTAGACAAGTATAAACTAACACTTGTCCCCAAATACGAAAGTCACGACCTCAAACATGTCTTGCTCGATTATAAAATGACAGCAGAAGATGAAATTAGAATGCAAGCATTTATGATAGGAAATGGTAATTACTAGATACCGTCATTTACAATTTTCTTTTTTGGAGCTATTTTACTCCCTGAACTCTGGTTAACTTTTTATTCTGACTTTAAGAGAGGAAGACAAACTATCCCAATCTATAATTGGACAGTTAAAGACGATGCAAGTAAACCAATCAGAGAATTAAGAGCTGAATTGGCTAAACCAACACCACAAAAAATAACATTAATAAATATGAAAAGATTGACTCAATTCGCTGCAATAGCTGCAGTATTAGCAGGTGTATTTGGAATGCTATTTTGCCTTCCGTTTTTGTTTTCGTCAAATATAGCCGACTTAATAGGGGCTGGATTCCCATTTGTTGGTGGGGCAATTTTGGTTGTAGGTGGTCTTTTAGCATTATCGAACCTAACGAAGGAAAATAATAAAAACCATTAGATAACAAGGATTTGTAAAATGAATTAAAACGCATTTATACTAAACGTTACCTGTAATCCCTAATAGAATTCAAAAATTCTTGAGTACTTTTAATAAGATCTAGAGCAGTATGGAAACTAGAAATAGTGATGAAAAACTTGACCTTATTCAGAATTTGAAAAAATCGAGTAAATACTATATTCAGAGTCAATTCAAGAAGAATAGAATTATATACAACGTTATGTTATAAAAAAAGTGACTGAAATTAATGTGTTAATTAGAGTTGATAAGTCGTATCCCTCCCTCTAACCCATCTTGACGTGTTTTGTACCTGGACTTATTTTTGATTTTTTAAAAATCAGAAATTATGTTAGCTTTAGATAGTAGTTTTAGATTCGAGTTGTATTTGGGTTCAACGGATATGCGTAAGAGTTTTTATAGTTTATGCGGAATTGTTTCAAGTGACTTATCAGGATTTCCTGCAGACGGTTCAGTTTATATTTTTGTAAATCGCCTTCATAATAAGATGAAATTATTACAATGGCGCGTAGGAGGTTTTGTTTTGTATTATAAGCGTTTAGAAAAAGGCACGTTTGAGCTACCTGTTTACGATAATTCAGTAAAAAATTTGGTTTTAAGTTATACTGAATTATAAGAAGTCTATAATATTGATATTCGCCTTTAAAAACAAAAACTTCGTCTGACCTATCAGACGAAGCTTTTTTCTTGCTTTTAATTTTCAGTTTTAAAATAGACTGAGAGCACTATAATACTGCTTCTTGAGACTATCTCTTGAAACGTATTATTGATTTCCTAAAATGATTGGCATTCCAGAATCGCCAGAACCAATTACAATGACTTTGCTATTAGATGATTCCGATAATTTTATCGTCGCTTCAATACCTTTATCTTGTAGAATTTTATCTGTTAAAGAGGCGCTTAAAATACGATTTGCATCTGCTTTACCTTGGGCTTCGATACGTTGTTTTTCTGCTTCTTTTTGAGCTGTAACCAATCTAAACTCGTATTCTAATGATTCTTGCTCTTGCTTCAACTTACGCTCAATTGCTTGCTTAATTGTTGGTGGTAAAGTTACATCTCTAATTAAAATACTGTTTAATTGGATATATTGAGGACCTACAATTTTTTGAGTTTCAGAAAAAATTTCTTCCTGAATCGCGTCACGTTTACTAGAATACAATTGTTCTGGTGTGTAGCGCCCCACAACACTACGAGCCGCAGAACGAATTGCAGGTTGCAATACACGACTTACGTAATTTACACCTTTTTCTTTATGTAATTTTGCTAAATTTTTAATATCTGGCTGATAAAGTACCGAAGCATCTAACTGTATATCCAATCCATTTGATGATAGTACAGACATGCGTTCTGGAATCTCTTGTTGACGTACTTCATAATCAATCACACTATTCCAAGGTGCTACAAAATTTATACCTTCGCCCAATGGTTCAGATTCTGCATCTACTCCACCGCTTAAGGTATATAAAACACCTGCATGACCAGAATCAATGGTCACTACAGATTTTGAAATAATGATAATACCGATAACCAAGAATACAATAATTGGCAATCCTATTTTAGGTAATTTTTCCATGTTATATGTTACTGTTTTATTATTAAATTAATCCGTTGTATTTTCTTAAAAACCACTCTATGGCTAAGGTCAATATAAGAAGCGCCAATACATACTTAAAGTCTATTAAAGGCACTCTATTTATCTGACTTTTTTGAACTATAGCAAAACGACTATCGTTTAATAATAGCTCGCTTAGTCCTTTATAGTTATTTACGAAAAAAGCGCTACCTCCACTATTAGTAGCTATAGTTTGCAGTTTTGTTACATCTGCATTTAAAAATTGTTGTTCAATATGATATTCCAATATTGAAAAACTTCCAGAACGTCGCAATTTTCCATTATTGGCCACCACTGTAAAATCATAGTCCGCTGCTGGAAGACTTCCCAAATCTACTTGGTAATTATTTTGTTTTAGCACAAACGGAAAATTATAGACGTTACCTGAGGCGCTGTCTTTTAGTTCTATATGTAAAGCTCCTGTAGTATCAAATTCATAATTTTTATTAAAATACTGTGCAATCATAACCACATTAGAATTACCGCTATAAAAGGCATCATAATTAAGTGTTAATCGTCTTTTCTGATGTTTTGATGCCAAATACTGAACGAGTTTACCAATAAAATCATCAAAACCTTGAAACGACTCTGTATTCAAATAATTTTGTGCTCTCCATTTCCAAATGCCTTCTCCTAGTATTACTGCTCCTCTTGTAGTGTTCTCTTCAAATGTAAATACAAGTGGTTTTTTAGTCTTTGTATTACCTATAGTTTGGTATAAAATATGTTCTATAGAACTATTGGTTTTTAGAGTACCAAATTCTGACACTAAAGGCGGAAAACTTTCAAAATCAATATTATCAATTATAAAGGTGTTATAATTGTAGTTCAAATGTGCTTGAGCATCTTCTGTCTGCTGTGTAAGTTCTTGAGAATAGTGCGTCTGAATTGCATTTAAAAAAGCCCATTGTGTTTGTGTTCCTGTGATAATTAAGCTATTCAATTTTGAGCGTTCAATAGCCTTAAAAGTTTCCTTAAACTGTACGTTGGGCTGATATAATATGGCCAACTGGTATGCCTTAGTAGTTCTTAAAAATTCTAATGGAGATAATATGTCAACGGCGCGTTGTTCATTACTTTCAATCGCTTTTTTTAATGCTCCAATATCTGGATGAACTATCGTAGAAATGAGTGCTATACTCGTTTTTTCGTCAATAACTTCAACTGCAAATTGTCGGCTATTATTAATGGTGTTTTTTTCGTTGTCTAAGGCTTTAATTTGTGCTTTATAATTAGTAACCCCTACACGATTGGCTGGCAAAGTCAGCGTAAATGTTTCAGAATTATTATCTTGCGAAAATTGTAAATTTTTATGATATATTACTTGTTTACCCAAAATAATTTCTAGACTTGTATTTACCTTTTCATCACCCTCATAAACTGCAATAATTTCTACTGGAAATTTATTCTTTAGGTAAGCGTACTTATTCACATTTAATTGCTGTATTTTTAAATCTGAATATGTTGTTGTATCGCCCAAAATAACAGGAAATATAGGGTTATCATATCCCTTACATGTATACTCATAATCTGTACCATAGGTTTGATTTCCATCCGTAATAAGAAGCGTTGGCGCCACTTTATCTTTGTAAATTTCATCTAAGGTTTTAAATCCTTTAGAAATATTGGTTTGATTGGCTTTAAAACTGAGCGAATCATTCGCATTCAATTCCTTACCAATGGTAAATATATTAATATCAAATTGCTCTTGCAGTCGCGCATTTGTCCTTAAATCATGTAGTATTTTTTTTGCGTTTGAATTTTGGTTTAAATGCTGAATTGATTCTGAATTATCAACTACTATTGCAAGATTTGGTTTTACGTTATATATCGTACTTTGTTCAATTTTTGGATTAATAATAAGAACTAAAAGAGCAAATATGCTAAGAAATCTCAAAAAGGCAAATACTGCATTTAATTTTCGCTTCTTTGATTTGTATATGTACTGAAATAGCGCTAGACCTAGCGCTGTTATTGCAGCAAGAATTATATATATAACAGTTAGTTTCAATCTTTATTTACCTTAATAATATCAAAAGAGTTTAAGAACTTTTCAATTAGCAGTAGGTCTTCATTGTCCTTGGCGCAAACCACCTGAGTAATGTAAATACTCTCTTCTACGGCATAAATATTTATGAAAAGTGCAATTCCTTTAGCTTCAATCTTTATCTTCCTTACAGGATATCCATTAAAGACATCTCCTTTATCTTGTATTAATTTACCATTAACACTACTAGTGGCACCTTTTACTGCCTTATCTAATACTGTCTTTGGTTTTATTAATGTTCCCTTAGGATAGTTGGTTTTAATGACGGACATATACGTCTGGTCTTTACAAGAATAACTTAGCATCTGCACGTCCAACTCACCGACTTCCGACTGTTCTTTTTTTGTTGTTATTGTAGGTTCACCCAAAAAATCTGCTCGACATTCTAGCATGGCATTTCTATGTGTTTTCCATTCTTGGGAAAACACATTCAAAACCACAAAAAATGCTAAGAAAGCAAGGACATTTTTTTGACCCAAAGTATTCGTTTTATGTTAGCATACCGCCATCAACATTCAACGTCTGACCAGTGACGTAGGCAGACATATCACTAGCTAAAAACACACATGCATTAGCAATATCTTCTGGTGTTCCACCTCGTTTTAAAGGAATAGCTTGTCGCCAATTTTTAATGGTTTCTTCGCCTAGTTTTGCTGTCATTTCAGTTTCAATAAACCCAGGAGCAATAACATTACTTCTTATGTTTCTCGACCCTAATTCTAAGGCTACTGATTTAGAAAATCCAATAATTCCTGCTTTAGAAGCTGCGTAGTTTGCTTGGCCTGCATTACCTTTTACTCCTACCACAGAACTCATATTAATAATAGAGCCTTTACGTTGTTTTAACATCGCACGTTGTACAGCTTTTGTCATATTAAAAACTGACTTCAGGTTTACTTCAATAACCTTATCAAAGTCGTCCTCTCCCATTCTCATCAATAAATTATCCTTGGTAATACCCGCATTATTAATAAGCACATCTATACTTCCAAATTCTGACACAACAGCATCGGCTAATTCTTGAGCCTGCTCAAAACTCGCTGCATTACTTTGATAGCCTATTGCCTTAACGCCTAATGCCTTTAATTCTTCTTCTAATGCCTTAGCCGCATCAACCGAAGAACTATAAGTAAATGCCAAATTTGCACCTTGTTCTGCAAACACTTTAGCTATACCACGACCAATTCCCCTACTTGCTCCTGTAATAATAGTTGTTTTTCCTTCTAATAATTTCATTATTTTGTATTGCGTTTAGTTCCTGTTCAAATATAATAATTACAAATTGCATCAAATAAAAAAACCTCACAAAATCTCGCGAGGTTTTTAACAGTGTTATAATAGAGCTTACATCTTTGTATCTTCTGGTTTCTCGTAATTGAAAAGATAATCTATGTCAATTTCTTTGATTGTTCCTAACTCCTTAAGCGGCTCAAAGTCAATATCATTTTTATTTCCAATAACCATAATATTATAATTTTCTCCTTTAATATTCGTATTAAAGAACGCCCTTAAGTCTTCAATAGTCATTGTTTTAATGGTGTCGTACATTTCTTTCCTATGGTCATGGTTAATCCCTCGTTTTTTAAGGCTTTCATACGTCCAAAAAATATCTGATTTAGTGATTCTTTCCGCTGCAATTTTCTTTAACGTGGCTTCTTTTGCTGCGTTAAATTGTTCTTCTGCTTCTGGCATATTATTCATTAATTCTAACATAGCATCCACTGCTTCTGCCATTTTGTTTGCTTGTGTTCCTATATAGGCCATTACATAATTTGAATCTTCTATTTTTGACGCGTTGTTATAACTTGCAAATGCGGAATACGCTAAGGATTTAGATTCTCTAATTTCCTGAAAAACAATAGAAGACAAACCACTTCCAAAATATGTGTTAAATAATTTGGAAACCGCCATATTTTCAACTTTAAATGGTTCTCCTTTAGCTAAAAATAGCATTTCAGACTGTACCATATCATAGTCTACAAAATAAACATTTCCACCAGTTTCTAATTCTTCATAAACCTTTGGTTCTGGATATTTGGCTAGTGTTTCTGGAATTATATGGTGTGTATTTAACGCTACAATTGCATTGTCTATATCTTTACCATAATAAAAAATACGTTGCTTGTAATTTTTTAGTTCCTTCACCCTTTTCACCAAATCTTCAGGCGCAAAGGTTTTTAATTCAGATATTTGATAATTATCTCTTAGTCTAGAATTATCTCCAAACTTTCCGTAGTTCATTAATCCATTAAATAAAATACTTCCTTTCTGGGTCTTATTATCTTGTCTGCCTTTAGCAATAGACTGTACATATTTATGATAGGCTTCTTTATCTGGCACTGCATTGTTCCATAAATGCTCTAATAATTCTAATCCTTTAGGTAAATTTTCTTTAAGCCCGTTAAGTCCAACGTAAGTTCTATCATTTCTTGTGCTAACATAGTAATTAACGCCCAGTTTGTAGAATTCCTTTTTTAAGTCTTCGGCAGAATATTTATCTGTTCCTAGATATTCCATATAACCAACTGCTAGTCCCAACTTTTTATCATAATCTTTCCCCATATCAAAAATAATATTCAGGTCAAATAAATCATTCTTTGTATTGGTTATGTAGGCAACATCTAAACCATTATTGGTTACTTTATTTTTAATTTCGGTTTTAAAATCTATGAATTTTGGTTTTAAATCTTCTGTTTCTATCTGATTAAATTGCTCTAGATATTTAGAGTTTTTATCCCTGTTTACATTAACAGGCGTAATCCCTGGGTTTTCAACTTTTACAATCGTATTGTCTTCGCCTTTTCGCTTATAAGTAATTACATAGTTGTCTTTATAAAATGCATTAGCAAAATCTACTATTTCTTGTTTTGTAATGGTCTTAAGTGCATTTAAAAATTTCACTTTGTCTTCCCATTTTTCGTGATGAATAAAAGCGTTATAATATACAGATGCTAGTGCGGTACTGTTTTCGTAGCGTCTGGTTTCAGTAAGTTTTAAGTCATTGACAACGGCTTCAATCATCCAATCTTCAAAGGCACCTTTTTTAAGGTTTTCAATTTGTTCAAGTATTAAATCTTTAACGTCATCTAAACTTTGTCCTTCTTTTGGAACTCCTTTGAACGTATGGTAACCATAATCATTTAAAAATGTTGGAGAACAGCTTGCATTTTGTACCACTTGTTTCTGGTTTAAATTCAAATCTAATAATCCAGCATTACCGTTTGCTAAAATCATATCGGCAAGCGTTACGAATTTCTTTTGATCAGAATTAATATGTTCTGTTCTAAATGCAATAGAAACACTTTCTGCAGTTGGACCAAACACTTCTCGCACAATTGGAGCTGTAATAGGTGTTTCTTTAGGTAATGTAGGGTGTGTAATTTCTTTTTTCTCTAACTTACCGAATGTATTATTTACTTTTGTAATTGTTTCATCAAAATCTAAGTCGCCAACTAATACCATTGCCATATTGTTTGGAACATAATATTTATCAAAATAATTATGAATATCAACCATAGAGGGGTTTTTTAAATGCTCTGCAGTTCCGATTGTCGTTTGCTGACCGTAAGGATGGTTAGGAAATAAGCCATCTAACATCGCAGCGTATTGTTTTCTCCAGTCATTATCTTGACCCGTATTAAATTCTTCAAAAACAGCTTCTAATTCTGTATGGAATAAACGAAGTACTAATTGGCTAAACCTTTCACTTTCAAGGCTCAACCACTTATCGAGTTCATTCGTTGGTATTTTATTTTTATAGACGGTTTCTTCAAACCAAGTATGTGCATTAGTTCCAGAAGCTCCAAGTGAACTTACCATTTTGTCATATTCATTAGCGACACAAAAATTTGAAGCTTCTAATGAGACTGCATCAATTTTTTTGTATAACTCCAATTTTTTAGTAGGATCTTTTTCTGCCCTATGCTTTTCATACAATTCAGAAATTTGCTTAAGATATTTTTTTTCTGTATCCCAATCTAGAGCACTAATTTCGTCAGTACCTTTAAACACCATATGTTCTAGATAATGTGCGAGTCCTGTAGATTCTTTAGGATCATAATTAGACCCTGCTCGAACAGCAATATAAGTCTGAATTTTTGGCTCATTATCGTTCTTACTTAAATACACTTTAAGTCCATTCTCTAAAGTATATAATCTTAATCCAGTTGGGTCATTATTAACCGTTTCATAAGTAAAACCATTAGGATCAATATTTGTTACTGTTATAATCTCATTCTTAAGTTGTGTTTTACAACTAATGACAAGCCCCACAGCAAAAAGTAATATTACAAATTTTAATTTCATAGGTATAATGATTTAAATTGGTATGTATATAATACCTTTTTCTATTTGGAATCACTTGAATAAAACGACCTATTCTGCTTTCTTTTTCAATATGAAGAGAAAACAATTTTCGTTTTATTTTTATGGTACTTTCAAATGGAAAATGGTACAAATTATTTATTAAAAAAAATCGTTTACAATCTTCTTCTAGACGCAAACGATTTTTACATTATTATTAGTATAATTCTCAATGTTAAAGTTAGCGCATTACTTCTGCGACTTTTTTCCCAATTTCGGCAGGAGAATCTACAACATGAATTCCGCATGATCTCATAATTGCTTTTTTAGCTTGCGCTGTATCGTCACTTCCTCCTACAATGGCACCAGCATGTCCCATGGTGCGTCCAGCAGGAGCAGTTTCTCCAGCAATAAATCCTACTACTGGTTTCTTACTTCCACTCTCTTTGTACCATTTTGCAGCGTCTCCTTCTAATTGCCCTCCAATTTCTCCTATCATTACAACACACTCAGTTTCTGGATCGTTGATTAATAACTCAACTGCTTCCTTAGTTGTCGTTCCAATGATTGGATCTCCACCGATACCAATGGCAGTTGTAATTCCTAACCCTTGTTTTACCACTTGATCCGCAGCTTCATAAGTTAAAGTACCCGATTTTGAAACGATACCTACTTTTCCTTTTTTAAATACAAAACCTGGCATAATACCTACTTTTGCTTCTTCAGGAGTAATTACTCCTGGACAGTTAGGACCAACCAAACGACAATCCTTATCTTGGATATAGTCATATGCTTTAATCATATCTGCCACTGGAATACCTTCCGTAATAGTAATAATTACTTTAATTCCAGCATCAGCAGCTTCCATAATAGCGTCCGCAGCAAATGCAGGTGGAACGAAAATTATAGTCGTATCTGCTCCTGCTTCTTTTACAGCATCTTCAACAGTATTAAAAACTGGCTTATCTAAGTGAGTTTGTCCACCTTTTCCTGGTGTTACACCACCAACAACATTAGTTCCATATTCAATCATTTGAGAAGCATGGAAAGTTCCTTCACTTCCGGTGAAACCTTGTACTATAATTTTTGAATCTTTATTTACTAAAACGCTCATTTTTGAATGTGTTTATATTTTAATTTTATTAAACTCAACAAAAGTAATTTTTTAGCAATTAATTATGAAGAGTTTTTATACATTTTTATATTATTTTTTGCGGTGCGTAGAAATTATGAGTTTCCTTTTAACCGTTCTAAAATTTCTGGAATTTTTCGAATTGAAGCTATCTCTTTATACTTCGTTCTAAAGTCATCCGCTGGGATTCCAAAATAATGTTTCCCGCCCTCTAAAGATTTGCTAACTCCTGCTTTAGCCGACAAAACAGCTTTTTCTCCAATAGTAACTCCGCTAGTAATACCTACCTGCCCCCAAATAGTGACGTCATCTTCTATGATCGTGCAACCTGCAATTCCAACTTGGGATGCAATTAGACAGTTCTTACCAATTACGGTATCATGGCCTATTTGTACTTGATTATCTATTTTTGAACCTTCTTGTATTGTGGTATCTGCAGTCACACCTCTATCTATAGTACACCCTGCTCCAATATCTACATGGTTTTCTATAACAACCCTTCCTCCAGATAAAAGCCGATCAAAACCCTCAGGACGTTTTTTATAATAAAATGCATTTGCACCTAAAACTGTTCCGGAGTGAATGGTAACATTATCACCAATACTAGTATCATCGTAGATACTTACATTAGCATGAATGACACAATTATTTCCTATAACGACATTATGCCCTATAAAAGCTGTAGGCTGAACAATTGTATTTTTACCAATTACAGCACTTTCTGAAATATGTGCTACTGCTGCAATAAACGGTTTGAAATGATCCGTTAATTTATTAAAATCTCTAAACGGATCGTCTGAAACTAATAACGCTTTGCCTTCAGGGCAATCTACGGATTTATTTATAAGTACAATGGTAGCTGCAGATTCTAGGGCTTTACCATAATATTTTGGATGATCAACAAAAACAATATCTCCTGGATTAACCACATGAATTTCGTTCATCCCTAAAACTGGAAAATCATCTGCACCAACATAGGAGCATCCAATTATTTCGGCAATTTGTTTTAAAGTATGTGGCTGTGGAAACTTCATACACTATTGTTTTATACGTTCTTTATAAGTTCCTTTTTCGGTCTCTACTTTAATCTTGTCTCCTTCATTAATAAATAAAGGCACGTTAACTGTGGCTCCAGTTTCAACTGTAGCTGGTTTGGTAGCGTTGGTTGCTGTATTTCCTTTTACCCCTGGCTCTGTATGTGTAACTTCTAATATAACACTCGCCGGCATATCTACGGATAATGGCATACCATCTTCTGAATTGATTAAAATGGTTACAACCTCTCCTTCTTTCATCAAATCTGGACGGTCTAATGCACTTTTTTGAAGTTCTATTTGAGAGTAATCATCTGCATGCATAAAATGAAAGGTTTCCCCATCATTATATAAAAACTGGAATTTATGTGTTTCTACCCTTACGTCATCAATTTTATGACCTGCTGAAAAGGTATTATCAATAACTTTTCCAGTGGTAACACTTTTTAGTTTTGTTCTCACAAAAGCGGGACCTTTACCAGGTTTTACATGCAAAAACTCTATAATTTTGAAAATATCATGGTTATACCTTATGCATAAGCCATTTCTAATATCTGATGTACTTGCCATAACTGTTTTATCTTTTTTTAATTTGATTTAAAATACCCTTTCATAATTCCTCTATGCGAATTTCTAATGAATTGTAAAATTTCATCACGCTCTGGAGTAGCCTCCATTTCCGCCTCTATAATTGCAGCAGCTCGGGTATTGTTATAATTTTTTTGATATAGAATTCTAAAAATATCTTGAACTTCCCTTATCTTTTCGGTTGTGAACCCTCTGCGTCGTAATCCAACTGAATTAATGCCAACATATGATAAAGGTTCTCGTGCTGCTTTAACATAAGGCGGCACATCTTTTCTAACTAGCGAACCTCCGGTAACAAAGGCGTGTTTTCCTACTGATGCAAATTGATGTACTGCAACCATTCCTGCTAAAACGACATTATCTCCAATAGTTACGTGTCCTGCTAAGGTTGTATTATTAGAAAAAACACAATAATTTCCAACGATACAATCATGAGCAATATGACTATAAGCCATGATTAGACAGTTATTACCTACTACAGTTTTCATTTTATCCGTAGTTCCTCTATTAATGGTGACACACTCCCTAATTGTAACATTATCGCCAATCTCAACAGTAGTATCTTCGTCTTTATATTTTAAGTCTTGCGGAATAGCCGAAACAACTGCACCTGGAAAGATATTACAATTTTTCCCTATTCTTGCACCTTCCATAATCGTTACATTGGACCCAATCCAAGTTCCTTCTCCAATCACTACATTATTATGAATGGTTGTAAAAGGTTCTATTACAACATTTTTTGCAATTTTTGCACCAGGGTGCACATATGCGAGTGGCTGATTCATAATTATTTTACTTTAGATATTTGCGCCATTAATTCAGCTTCTGCACATAATTTACCATTCGCATAAGCATAACCTTGCATATGACAAATTCCTCTTCTGATTGGCGTTATTAAATCACATTTGAATATCAAAGTGTCACCAGGAACTACTTTTTGTTTAAACTTTACTTTGTCTATTTTCATAAAAAAGGTCAAGTAATTTTCAGGATCTGGCACTGTACTTAAGACAAGAATTCCTCCTGTTTGTGCCATAGCTTCAACAATTAAAACCCCTGGCATTACTGGTGCACCAGGAAAATGCCCAGTAAAGAAAGGCTCATTCATTGTCACATTCTTTGTGCCTATGACATGACTTTTAGATAACTCAAAAATTTTATCTATTAGTAAGAAAGGTTGTCTATGTGGTAACATTGCCATGATTTGATTGATATCCATTAAAGGTGTTTGGTTCAAATCTACTTTAGGAACGTTATTACGTTTTTCAATCTTAATAATCTTAGACATTTTTTTCGCAAACTGCGTATTCACAAAATGTCCTGGTTTATTCGCAATGACTTTACCTCTAATACGCATACCTGACAGTGCTAAATCTCCTATAACATCTAGTAATTTATGCCTTGCTGCTTCATTTGGATAATGCAGTGTCAAATTATCAAGGATGCCATTTGGTTTTACCGCAATATTGTCTTTTTTAAAAGCTACTTTAAGACGTTCCATAGTTTCTGAAGACAATTCTTTATCAACGTAAACAATGGCGTTATTGAGGTCTCCACCTTTTATTAACCCGTGTTCTAATAACATTTCTAATTCATGAAGAAAACTAAATGTTCTAGAACTTGAAATATCTTTTTTAAAATCGGGTAAATGTTGTAAAGTTGCATTTTGCGTTGAAAGTACCTTAGTCCCAAAATCTACCATTGCAGTGACTTGATATTCTTCTGCTGGTATAATCGTAATTTCACTACCTGTGGTTTCATCAACATAAGAAATGACTTCTTCTACAACAAATTCTTCACGCATAGCCTCTAATTCTATAGTTTCGGCTTCTTCTAAAGCTTCCACAAAGAATTTAGAAGACCCATCCATAATTGGAGGCTCTGAAGCATCTAATTGTATAATGACGTTATCTATTTGTAACCCTACCAAAGCGGCTAATACATGTTCACAAGTTTGAATTATAACCCCTTTTTTTTCTAAGCATGTTCCTCTTTGAGTACTCGTTACATAATTCGCGTCTGCTTCAATAATTGGCACACCTTCTAGGTCTGTTCTTTGAAAAACGTATCCAGTATTTGCTTCGGCTGGCTTAAAGGTAAGTGTTACATCTTTTCCCGTGTGTAAACCGACACCTTGTAAAGACACTTCTTTAACAATGGTTGTTTGTTTAAATTCAGTCTTAATCATTCTGATTTATTTTTTTATCTAAATTGTTAACATCTTTAACAATCTTGGGGAGATTTTTAAAATAAACGTAAGATTTATTATAATCACCATATGGCAATGCTGGCGACCCTTGCAAAACTTCATTGTCTTTTACATTTCTGCCAATACCAGATTGTGCTTGCACTTTTACATTATTGCCTATACTAATATGACCAACAATACCTACTTGGCCACCAATTTGACAATTTTCGCCAATTTTTGTAGAACCTGCAATTCCTGTCTGTGCAGCAATAACAGTGTTTCTACCAATATCTACATTATGAGCGATTTGAATTTGATTATCCAACTTCACCCCTCTTCTTATTACCGTAGCTCCTAATGTTGCTCTATCTATAGTCGTACCTGCTCCAACATCTACATAATCTTCCAAAATAACATTTCCTGTTTGAGGTACTTTAGAATATTCTCCTTTCTCATTTGGTGTAAAACCAAAGCCATCAGCTCCAATAATTGCACCAGAATTAATCACACAATGATTTCCAATAACACTCTCTGAATATATTTTTGCTCCAGAAAACACCACAACATTGTCCCCAATTATTACATTATCTCCAATATAAGAATTCGGGTAGATTTTAACATTATCACCAATTTTGACATGCTCTCCCAAATACGAGAATGCCCCTAGATAAATATTCTCACCATAAGTAGCAGAATCTGAAATATAACAAGGTTGTTCTATTCCAGATTTATTCATCTTTACTTGATTATAGTATTCTAATAGCTTAGAAAAAGCCTTGTAAGCATCATCCACCTTAATGAGCGTTGTATCTACATCATGCTCTGGCTCAAAGTCTCTATTTACAATGGTAATAGATGCTTTTGTATCGTATATAAATTGAGTGTACTTTGGGTTGGCTAAAAAGGTTAATGCTTCCTTTTGTCCTTCTTCTATTTTAGCAAGCTTAGAAACTTCAACATCAGCATTACCTACAATGTCTCCTTCTAAAATACCAGCTATTTGTGCTGCGGTAAATTTCACGCGATAAATTATTTTTAGTTAAATTCTTACGAACATTTGCAAAATGCACATTTCCTTGTCGCAAAAGTATAAAAAAACTGTTAAAGTTTTTCTTTCGGATAACATATATAATACTTTGTCACTGGTTTTGATAATACTTTGAGGTGTAAATGATCCGATGCTTTCACAATTTCTGAGACTTTTCCAGTTTTAAAAAGAATGTTTATTCGTTGCGTTTTTCTTTGATATGCTTGATTTGTTATTTCTCCCGTAAACACGAAATAAGCAGCTTCATTTCTTGAGATTTCATAGGTAGCAATAAGTTTTTCGAGATGCTTTTCATAGTTATCCTCTTTAATTTTTTTAGTCTTAATCTTAACTTTTAATAACTCTCTATCTAAAATCATTTTGCACAAATTACGCAAAACAAAATCCTTATGATAACACCATTCTTTTAATGCTGAAATAATATCATTATCATCTAATCTCGAAAACACTTGCAAACTTTGTTTAGACAAGGCCACTTTATCAACTTCCTTATTGAGAAAATACAGCAAGGCTTTACTTGCAAATAAATCCTCACCCATTTCTGTTAGCTCATTGGCACGCTTAAGGACTCTTATTAATAATTGTTCTGCAACCAAACTCGTTTTATGCAAATACACCTGCCAATACATTAATCGTCGTGCCGTTAAAAACTGCTCAACAGCGTATATCCCTTTTTCTTCAATCACTAATTCATCATCAACTACATTCATCATAGTAATGAGGCGCTCGCTATTAACATTGCCCTCTGCAACTCCTGTGTAAAAGCTATCACGTTTTAAATAATCAGCTCTATCCATATCTAATTGACTTGATATTAACTGATACATAAATTTTCTATGGTATTCGCCTTTAAATATTTTTATGGCTAGCGTTAAATTTCCGTTAAATTCTTCATTTAAAAGCTCCATAAAAAAGACAGAAATCTCCTCATGAGAAATACCTTTTACGATGCTATGCTCCATAGCATGACTAAAAGGACCATGTCCAATATCGTGCAATAAAATAGCAATTAACAATGCATTTTCTTCATCTTCTGACACCTTAACACCCTTAAAACGAAGTATTCGGACTGCCTTTTGCATTAGGTGCATACAACCAAGAGCATGATGAAACCGTGTGTGATGAGCACCTGGATACACCAAATAAGACAAGCCCATCTGTGTTATCCTGCGTAACCTTTGAAAATAGCGATGTTCTATAAGATCGAAAATTAATGCGTTGGGTATAGTAATAAATCCGTAAATTGGATCGTTAAATATTTTGAGTTTGTTCTGTGTGTTCAAACTTGTTTTAATTAAAAGTTATACAAATATAATTATATGAGCAATATAAACATCCTTTGGGTTGATGACGAAATAGATTTATTAAAACCACATATAATATTTCTAGAAAAGAAAAACTACAATGTTATTCCTTGTCAAAGCGGCACTGAAGCAATAGATCTTATCGAAGAGCAAAATTTTGATATTGTGTTTTTGGACGAAAATATGCCAGGTCTGACTGGCTTAGAAACCTTATCTGCAATCAAAAGCATTAAAGGACATATACCTATAGTTATGATTACCAAAAGTGAGGAAGAATATATCATGGAGGAAGCCATAGGAAGTAAAATTGCAGATTATTTGATTAAGCCAGTTAATCCAAATCAGATTTTATTGAGTTTAAAGAAAAATTTAGATCACACACGATTAGTTACAGAAAAAACAGCATCAAACTACCAGCAAGAATTTAGAAAAATAGCGATGGATTTGGCCATGGTAAACACATTTGAGGAGTGGTCAGATTTATATCAAAAATTAATTTATTGGGAAATTCAACTTGAAACTATTGATGACCCAGCCATGTTTGATATTCTAAAATCTCAAAAAAATGAAGCAAACTTAGCATTTGGCAAATTTATAGATCGAAATTATGCAGATTGGTGCCAACAAAACAAAGATGCACCAATAATGTCTCATAATCTTTTTAAAGAAAAAGTTATTCCTGAACTTAATAAAGACCAACCTACCTTGTTTATTGTAATAGATAACTTGAGGTATGACCAATGGAAAGCTTTTGAACCTGTATTACAAAATTATTACAAAAAAGAAGCCGAGACATCTTATTACAGTATATTGCCTACTGCAACGCAATATGCGAGAAATGCTATTTTTTCTGGGCTAATGCCAAGCGAAATGGAACGCTTACATCCAAACCTTTGGAAAAATGATATTGATGAAGGTGGTAAAAATCTACATGAAGATGCGTTTTTAGGCGCACAATTGAAACGCTTAGGATTAGGCCATTTAACCTATGAATATACCAAAA
Source organism: Flavobacteriaceae bacterium (assembly GCA_013215095.1). Classification (GTDB taxonomy): domain Bacteria; phylum Bacteroidota; class Bacteroidia; order Flavobacteriales; family Flavobacteriaceae; genus DT-34. The sequence continues at coordinate 42,212 of JABSPM010000111.1, forward strand.
TTTCAAATCTAAGGGCTGGTAAAAAATTGGTAGAAACTTTCAAATCAAAAAAAGACAATGATTTAACTGTAGTTGTTTACAATTTTGTAGATATGCTCTCTCATGCTAAAACAGAAATGGAGGTTGTAAAAGAACTAGCATCTAATGATAAAGCCTACAGATCCTTAACGGTAAGTTGGTTTAAGAACTCACCTTTATTAGAAATCATCCAACAAGCTCAACAACTCGGGTTTAAATTAATTATTACAACTGATCATGGTACTATCAATGTAAAACATCCGTCAAAAGTAATTGGAGACCGAGACACAAGTTTAAACCTACGCTATAAAACAGGTCGAAGCCTAACTTATGAGCAAAAAGAGGTCTTAACAGCAAAAAACCCACACAAAATAGGTCTACCAGCAATAAACATGAGCAGTTCCTTTATTTTTGCAAAAAGTGATTTATTCTTTGCATATCCTAACAACTACAACCACTATGTTAACTATTATCGCAACACCTACCAACACGGTGGTGTCTCATTAGAAGAAGTTATAATACCTTTTGCGGTTTTAAACCCTAGATAAAACACCTATAAAACGCAATAAAAATCGACGAATCACGGTTTTTATTGTGTTTCTATTAATTTATGTTTATCATTGCTGCCTTATAGATTACAAATGATAAGAGAATTTACATTAAACCAAATAGATAGCGTCGCTAAAGACATTTTACAAAACATTGAATCAAAAACCATACTATTCTATGGTAACATGGGAACTGGAAAAACAACACTTATTAGCGCTTTGGTAAAAGCCCTAGGAGGTGAAGTTGAAGCTTCTAGTCCAACGTTTTCTATAGTGAATGAATATGAGGTCTCTGAAGATAAAGTATATCATTTTGACTTTTATAGACTAGATAATTTTCATGAAGCTTTAGATATTGGAATCGAAGATTATTTTGGTTCGAAGCATTGGATTTTTATAGAATGGCCAGAACGCATTAATGAAATATTGCCATCCAATGTTGATATTTCTTACATTTTCCTAAATAAAAACAACTCTAGAACATTAAAATTAAATGAAAAGCTCTTAGAAATTTAATTTTTTTTTAAAAAAAATATTAAAAAACCAGGTAGATAAACACCAAACCAAAACTAAAAACTACGGTTAAACCACAGCTTGAAAGCCTTATAAACAAAGGGTTTTAACATTTTTTTAACATTTAAAAACCATGTGCTACAGTAACTTTGTAACAGTTAAATATTCATTTTATAACTTTTTGAATTATGAGAAACAAAAAAGTATTAATTGTCTTGGCAATATTTGGCAGTGCTTTGTTTTCAGCTCATGCTACAAATATTATTGATCTAAATGTACAAACAACTACAGAAGTTAAAAAATCAGACATTAAAGTACCACCACATGGGTAATTTCAAATTTGGAAAAAAAAGGCTTATTATTGGAAGTTTAATTGCTACAGTAATTGCAAGTAGTCCATTTCTATTTTATCTACATAAAAGTGTTCCGAAAACGCAAGTATGGGACACTTTTTTGTTTAGATTTGAAAGCCATTTTTATGAAAATGCGAATACTGCAATGTGGGCAACTACTCAAAAATTATATCCCCTTCTACTGCTTTTTATATGGTTTTTTACTTGTAGACATTGGTGGTATCACGCTATATTAGTTCCTATATGTATGTATGTGTTTCAATTTTTTAGTCTCATTACTCTTGAAACGCATGTCTTGGATGAATTTGAAATTATCTACTTGACACCAATTATGGCAATTATTGTACCATCAATATATCTATTGCGAGCCAGAATGTTTAACAGAATTAATGATGTGGATAAAAGCATGGAAGACCTAGAAAAAGAGTTTATGATGACTCCAACGAATTTCTGGGATAAAGTTAAGCGGTATTTTTAAAAACAGCCTATTTTCTAAAACTATTTTTTGTAATTTGGGGATTCAATATTAATCCCGACCATGAGTAAATCTATATCACCATTTACCAAAGAACAGTTACTGCCTCAGGAAGAAAAACTAGAGGTTCTAAAACAAAAAGGCAAACTTTTTATTGGCATTCCTAAGGAAACTGCATTTCAAGAAAAACGTGTTTGTTTGACACCAGATGCCGTATCAGCTCTAGTCGCCCACGGACACCGTGTTATGATAGAATCTGGAGCAGGACATGGGGCTAACTTTCAAGACACCGATTATAGCGAGGCTGGAGCTGAAATCAGTAATGATATTAAAAAAGTATTTTCCTGCCCAATAATCCTTAAAGTTGAACCACCTTCTTTAAAAGAAATCGATCTTTTGAATCCACAAGCGCTGTTAATATCAGCTTTGCAACTAAAAACCCAGAATAAATTATACTTTGAAGCTCTAGCCAAAAAACGTATTACAGCATTAGGATTTGAATTTATAAAAGATGAAGATGGGACCTATCCTGCTGTACGCCAACTTAGTGAAATTGCGGGTACTGCTTCAGTTTTAATAGCTTCGGAATTGTTGTCTAACGTCAATAATGGTAACGGTCTTATGTTTGGAAACATTAGCGGAGTGCCTCCTACTGAAGTAGTTATTGTAGGTGCAGGAACTGTTGGAGAATTTGCTGCACGTTCTGCCATTGGGCTTGGGGCAAATGTAAAACTATTTGACAATTCTATAACAAAACTTAGAACAGTACAAGCTAATCTTGGTAGAACAGTTTACACCTCTACAATGCAACCCAAAAACCTTCTTAAAGCTCTAAAACGATGCGATGTTGCTATTGGTGCGGTAAGAGGAAAAACACGATCTCCGATTTTGGTGAATGAAACTATGGTAGAGCAAATGAAACCTGGGGCTGTTGTTATTGATGTAAGTATTGATATGGGAGGCTGCTTTGAAACGAGTGAAATTACCACTCATGATCATCCAACATTCTTGAAACACAATGTTATTCATTATTGCGTCCCCAATATCCCTGCAAGATACTCCAGAACATCCTCTGTTTCAATAAGTAATATATTTACACCCTATTTATTAAAAATTGCAGATGATGGAGGCATAGAAAATGCACTTCGTTTTGACCGCGGATTAAAAAATGGATTGTATTTTTATCACGGAATTTTGACTAACAAAACTGTAGCAAATTGGTTTGATTTGGACTGCAGTGATGTTAATCTGCTTATTTTTTAATTATTATGAAATTTATTCATCGTTTAGGTTATTATCTCGGAGGTTTTTCTATTGGACTTGTTTTTTTAACCTTCTTCTTAAGTGGTAAAAAAACAGCTTGTAGTTATGGTCCTGAAGCACGTGTTTTGAAAAATATTAGTACAAAAAAACACATTTACACTAAAGAAATTTATGATTTTATGACAACCCATCAAATAGATTCTTTGGAAATTGCTAAAATTATTAGACATGGTAGTGTTCAGTTTTCTGAAAGCAAAACCCAACTAGATTCTTGCAGAATATACATTATCGAAGGTCAACATAAAGAAAACAAACTTAGTCTTGCCGTTGAAAACTGTAACACTATAGCTCGTGTAAACACTATAACATATAAGCAATAGGTAGACTTAACATCGGTTGCATGATACTATTTTATAAAAAAAGTTAATTGGAAAAATTTACAATTTAAATCCCAGTCCTTATTTTAAAATAGAACCTTCCGACACATACTATAGCACAGCTTTTGAGATCTATTATTAACAACTTATAGCTAAGCAATTAATAATTTCATATATATTTAAATTTAGACATCAAGTTATGGCAAAACGTTTGTTTGATATTATCTTTTCACTATTTGGAGGCATTATATTTGCTCCAATTCTAGCTGTTATTGCTATTATTATTAAACTCGATTCTAAAGGCTCAATATTCTATAGACAAAGACGAGTAGGCAAACACAACACAGAGTTTAAAATATATAAGTTTAGAACAATGCATGTAAATGCAGATAAAATGGGATTACTAACGCTAGGCGATACTGACACGAGAATAACAAAATTTGGCTATGTTTTAAGAAAATATAAACTCGATGAACTCCCTCAGCTCATTAATGTTTTTAAAGGCGAAATGAGTTTTGTTGGGCCTCGACCAGAAGTTAGAAAATATGTAAATATGTACTCTAAATCAGATGCTGAAATACTAAATATTAAACCAGGTATAACCGATTATGCTTCCATTAAATATCGAAATGAAGTAGAACTACTAAAAGCCTCAGATAATCCAGAAAAATTATACATTAATGAAATTCTACCCGAAAAAATAAGGCTCAACAAAATATATATCGCAAATCACAACATAATTACCGATATCAAAATTATTATCAAAACCTTTATTGCAATTATATTCTAGCATTATTCTATAATACTTTTTAAACTACTTTACACGCCATATATATACCCTTTACAGAAAGCTATAATAAGCTTAAAAAATGTCACCTCTGCTCAAAAGTGCTAAAAATTGAAACCTTAGAGAATCCTTCGTGTTACTTTTTTTTGTAATATCGTCTTTAAATAAACACTAATTACCTATGAATAAATTGTATTTCGCTTTAGCTGCATTAGCAGCATCTGCTGTGATATTGTCATGTAAACCATTGGAAAAAAATCAAAAAGTTTATGCAGATTCAATTACGCAAACCGAACTCAAAGACATGCTTTACACCTATGCTTCAGACACCTACCAAGGTAGAGAAACTGGCACACCAGGACAAAAGAAAGCTGTTGAATTCATAAAACAACACTATGTGAATTTGGGTATATCTTCTCCTATTGCTAAAGATGACTATTTTCAAGAAGTCCCTTTACAGATTGTAAAAGCACCTACAGTGCATATCACTATAAACGACCAAGTTTTTGAATATTATAAGGATTTTATTGCCTATGGAAATGCTCAATCTGATACAATTAATGTTTCCGAAATCGTCTATGCTGGTTATGGTATAATAGACAAAAACTATAACGACTACGAAAACCTTAATGTTAAAGACAAAGTTGTGATTGTTAAAGCAGGTGAACCTAAAGACAAAAATGGAAACAACCTACTTAGTGGAAACCAATTGGCCTCTAAATGGAATAATGGCCGTGCTGGAATTGCTACAAAAAGAGACGCTGCTAAAAACCAAGGTGCAAAAGCAGTATTTTTCATAGATGATGAGCTATTTAACCATTATGCACCCAATTTTCAAAAACGGGATGAAGATGATAATCATAAACGTCTATCATTAGTAGATAAAGACAAACCAATGTATGTTTTTTTAATCAGTGAAGCCATGGGTAAACTACTTGCTCCTTCTAGTGATAGTTCTTTTATGCCTACAACCCATGAAGCAAACATTAGTATTACTTACATCAATAGTACTCAAGCTATGACTTCAGAAAATGTTATTGCTTATATACCAGGGACCGAAAAACCAGAAGAATACATTGTTCTTTCTGCTCATTTAGATCACATTGGCATAAATGACCAAGGAGAAGTCTTCAATGGTGCTGATGATGACGGCTCTGGAACTGTAGCTATTATAGAGATTGCTGAAGCGTTTAAAAAAGCTGTAGAAAATGGTCATGGTCCAAAACGGTCTATTCTTTTTTTGCATGTAACGGGAGAAGAAAAAGGTCTTTTAGGCTCCCGATATTATACCGATATAGATCCTATTGTTCCTTTAAGTAAAACCATTGCAAATTTGAATATTGATATGATTGGACGTACAGATCCAAAACACGATAGTAATAATAACCGCAATTATCTATATTTAATTGGCAGTGACAAATTAAGCACAGAATTACATAACATTTCTGAAGAAGTCAATAACAAGTACACAAACATTGAGTTTGACTACACCTACAATGATGACAACGATCCTAATCGTTTTTATTACCGCTCCGATCATTACAATTTCGCAAAAAACAATGTTCCTGTGATTTTCTATTTTAATGGCACCCATGACGATTATCATAAAATCTCTGATACTCCCGATAAAATTCAATACGATTTATTAGAACATAGAACAAAATTAATCTTTCATACTGCATGGGAATTGGCTAATAGAGAAAAAACTATTGCAGCTGATAAGGCAAGCACAGAATAATTCCTTAATGGTTTATTTTTTTTAAAAGCCTTTCCTTTTGGAAAGGTTTTTTTGTTTAAAAATGCGTTCTTGTTTTGTATCCATCCTAGTAACTACGCTTTATCTTTTTGAGAAAATCATGAGGTTATAGAAGTTCTAGTTTTTAAATATTCCAATCAGGGATATTTTAACCCTAAAAATTCATTGTTAATTTAAGTAAAAGGGTATAAAATAAAAACTAATAATCGCATATATGGAGAACGCAAATTTGAACTCGCCCCAATCAGAACATATAGCACTGAAGTGAACAAATTAAATCCTATCATTCAACCGATAGAATTTACGCACAAAACGAATAGAAATCAAACTTAAATATCTTATTAGCAAGACCCAATTTATGCCCCTTTAAATTTGACTTGAATTGCTAAAAATGATAAAAACATTTGAATACATCACATTAGAATATAATTTTTTAATTCTTTAGAAACTACTCCTTTTCCTATCGTTAAAAAACCTTTGGAAATTGATAGCGAATGGACTGACAAAATGAAAATTGGAAAAATTGACAAACTATTATTTAGTTGTTAGATGATAACACATTTGTGACGACAGAAATTTCTTCAGATTCCTCATATGGGCTTTCTCAAAAAAAACAATTGAAGTTGACAACGAAGATAGCGAACCAAAAAGTGAAAGAAGATATTTAAATGCGCTTTCTGGACCTAACGGAGAAACTATTTCATATTATCGAGCCGGAAGTTGTTGTCCAATTATAAATTATAAGGCGATTTTTGGCAATAAAGTTATGCTTGATAATTCATAGATTAACTTAGGAATTTACATAAACATATATGGATTAAGAAAAACTTATGGCGCCTATAGGATTTGACATAAACAACTAACGCCAGTCAAATGTTTACTACGCGCTACTACTCTTCAGTTTAAGACCCTCGCAGCTCGCAGTTCGGCAATTATAAGAACTTATTTTTTATGTACTTTAGAATTAGAAGAATGCCTCCAAGCATCAGTAAGCACATAAAAATCTAGACCAAGAGCATCTTTTTGACGCTCCAAACGTCCACTTTGAAAATTACGTTGCAATATATCTTCAATAAGATAATCTTCTTTAACATGCATCGGATCATATTTTCGTTTTAAGGAAATATCAAACACATTGGCTGTGCTATTGAACCAAAATGCCCGCCAACCGTTACGCAATTCTTTTACAAGCTCATAAGTCGTTTTACCCGTTTGTCTATGAATCAATTTTATAAGTATCTGTCCCTCTGTTCTTGTTAGCTTTTTTAATTCGTCTGTAAACTCTCCTTCGAGGTAAGTTTGAATTTTTTTTGCATACCGTTTACGTTCGCGTTTTTTAACCATACGTTCCAAACGCGCATTCAAAGTATCTAATCGCTCAGATGCTAATCGTGCATAATGATAAACTTTCAGGGTTTTTCGCTTAAGAATAAGATAGCGCTTACGTTCTTCTCTACTATCAAACTTAAGCTTATGAAGCAACATTACTTCATCTAAAACAATCTCAGATACAGGAATAGAATCTCCCTTAACATAATAATACTCATAAGCTAGAGTATCGCTCTTAATCTCTGGATATTGCGCAAAAGCTGATATCGAAAACAGAATTAATGTATATTTCAAATAGTTCATCTACTGTAGATATGCGAATAGCATACCAAAGTTAATAAATAAGACTGTTTTAACTATTAAATGTTCCTTAATATTGTTTATTTTAGGCAAAAATTTCACGAATGGCAAAACAAAAGATACTAAATAAAAAATCTATTGATTTTTTAGAGAAATACCTTAATAATGCTGCACCGACCGGATATGAATGGGAAGGGCAAAAAATTTGGATGGATTACTTAAAACCGTATGTAGATGAATTTATTACAGACACCTACGGAACAGCTGTTGGCGTTATTAATCCTGAAGCCAAATATAAAGTGGTAATTGAAGGGCATGCAGATGAAATTTCTTGGTATGTGAATTATATTTCGGATAATGGATTGATTTACGTCATTAGAAATGGAGGTAGTGATCATCAAATTGCACCAAGTAAGATTGTTAACATTCACACTAACAAAGGCATCGTAAAAGGTGTTTTTGGATGGCCAGCAATTCATACAAGATTGCGCACCAATGAAGAACCACCAAAGCCTGATAATATATGTATAGACGTAGGTGCAAAAAACAAAGAGGAAGTCGAAAAAATGGGAGTGCATGTAGGTTGTGTTATTACTTACCCTGATGAATTCCATATCCTCAACAAAGATAAATTTGTTTGTCGTGCCCTCGATAACAGAATGGGCGGATTTATGATTGCCGAAGTGGCAAGATTGTTACATGAAAATCAAATAAAATTACCTTTTGGGCTATATATCACAAATTCTGTTCAAGAAGAAATTGGACTTCGAGGTGCAGAAATGATAACCCATACCATCAAACCTAATGTAGCTATTGTTACTGATGTAACTCATGATACAACTACGCCAATGATTAATGCTAAAAAGGAAGGTCATTTAGAACTTGGTAAAGGTCCTGTAATAGCTTATGCACCTGCTGTACAACAAAAATTAAGAGATTTAATTACAGAAACTGCAAAAGACAAAAACATCCCATTCCAACGCTCTGCCCTTTCACGAGCAACAGGAACCGACACAGACGCCTTTGCTTATAGTAATGGAGGCGTTGCTTCAGCATTAATATCTTTACCTCTACGGTACATGCATACAACCGTAGAGATGGTTCATAGAGATGATGTAGAGCATGTCATTTTAATGATATACGAAACTCTTCTTAATATTAATGATGGTGATACATTCAGCTATTTTGAGTAGTATTAGAAATCAGCAGACATAAAAAAGCCAGCAAAATGCTGGCTTTATCTTTTAATCGTTTTTATGAAATCCATAAAACAGTTGACCTATAAATCCTTTTGGCATCTTATAGTCATCAGAATAGCCCAATGCTATAGTTCCGCTATCCTCCGGTATATAATTGGTTTTAAAAATATAATCCCAAAGACTTAAACTTATTCCAAAATTTACACCATAAGACCGTTCCTTTGGCAAACTATAAGCATGATGATACAAATGCATTATAGGATTGTTAAATATATATTTTAAAGGACCATAAGATAATTTGACATTAGCATGATTAAGATGTCCAATAAAGATAGATACAAAATGTACGATATAAGCTTGTTCTGGTTCAAATCCTCCAAGCAGCATTACACCAAAAACTTTTAATGGTTTATAGAACACATTTTCCATCCAATGATATCGCAAATGTGCAGCAAATCCCATTTCTTTTACAGAATGATGTACTTTATGAAAGCGCCACAACACGCTGAAGCGATGCAATAATACATGTGTAAACCATTGTAAAAAATCTAAAACTAAGAAAAACACCAATAGTTGTAACCACATCGGAAATACTGCAATATCAACAAGTGCTAGAGATTTCATGGTGATATTTAAACCCTGAAAAAAATGCTCTAAAACACTATAAACACCACTAATTACAATAGAAAAAATAAAGAAATTGAAAAACATATAAAATGCATCAAACCAAAAATCTTTTCTAAATATAGATTGACGTCTACGCCAAGGAAAAACAATTTCCAACAACCAAACTAAAAACGAAATTATATAAAGTCCCCAGAAATAATTTGAATACCAAGGCACTTCAAATATTATCGATCTTAAGATCCAATCTAAAGTTCCCAAAAAAGTATTACAAAATATATCTAGGTATTTCATTAATAAGCTAATAATTCTAATAATTCCTCTTCAAACCTATCTTTAGATAAATACTGTTTTTCTAATTGGTTAATAAAGGGAATTGGCGTTTCTAAACTTGCAACACGTTTTACTGGGGCATCTAAATACTCAAAACACTCCTCCATAATCATCGCAGAAATATCACTAGCAATTCCTCCAAAGAGAGAATCTTCTTGAAGAATAATTGCTTTACCCGTTTTCTTAACAGAATTAAAAATAGTCGTTTTATCTAGTGGTTGTAAACTTCTTAAATCTATAAGATCTGCCGAAATATTAGCATGATCTTCTAACGTATTTAAACACCAATGAACAGCAGCTCCATAAGCAATAATAGTAACATTATTACCTTCTTGTAAGATGGAAGCTTTACCAAAAGGCAAAGTGTAATAATCTGCAGGAACCTGTTGTCTAACACTTCTATATAAAGCCTTATGCTCAAAGAACAATACTGGATTAGGGTCATTAATAGCGGTCGCTAATAAGCCTTTAGCATCATAAGGAAATGCCGGATAAATGACTTTCAACCCTGGTGTTTTTGTAAACCAAGCCTCATTGGTTTGAGAGTGGAAAGGACCAGCAGCACCACCTGCACCACAAGGCATTCTTACCACAACATCAGCATTTTGATTCCATCTATAATGTACTTTAGCTAAATAATTCACCACAGGATTAAATCCAGAAGTTACAAAATCTGAGAACTGCATTTCTACAACACTTTTCATCCCTGCGATAGACAACCCCATTCCTGCTTCAACAATTGCCGATTCACAAATCGGTGTATTACGCACACGCCCTCTTCCAAAGGTCTCCACAAAACCTTCTGTAATTTTAAAGACACCACCATATTCTGCAATATCTTGTCCCATAATGACTAAGTCATCATGCTTTTCCATAGATTGTTTTAAACCCTCCGAAATTGCATCAATAAGACGCAATTCTTTAGTCTCTGAACTCGGATTAACAACCTCATAATCATAGGGTTTATAAACATCTTTCAATTCCTGTTCTACATTAGAAACTATTGGAGCTTCATTGAACGCAATTTCCAAATTATCTTGAATTTCTTTCCTAATTTGTTCTTTCATTTCAACTTCGGCTATATCGGTTAAGATTTTTTCAGCCTTTAAATAGGATTCAAAATTTGTCAATGGATCTTTCTTTGCCCAAGATTCCATCAGTTCCTTTGGCACATACTTTGTTCCACTTGCCTCTTCATGACCACGCATTCTAAAGGTTTTAAACTCAACTAAAATTGGTCTTGGCGTCTCACGCACGCTTTTTACCAATTTGGTCATAGCTTGATACACTTCCAAAATATTATTTCCATCAACAATCACGGATTCCATACCATAGCCTTTACCACGATCTGCAATATTGTCACAATTGTATTGTTCTGAAGTAGGTGTAGAAAGTCCGTAACCATTATTTTCAACACAGAATATCACTGGTAATTGCCATACTGAAGCTACATTTAGAGCTTCATGAAAATCGCCTTCGCTTGTACCACCTTCACCCGAGAAAACAACAGTCGCTTTCTTTTCTTCTTTTAAAAGACTAGCCAATGCAATACCATCTGCAACCCCAAGCTGAGGTCCCAAATGGGATATCATCCCTACAATATTATAGTCTTGTGTACCAAAGTGAAATGAACGATCTCTACCCTTGGTAAAACCACTAGCTTTTCCTTGCCATTGTCCAAACAATCGATTTAAAGGAATTTCTCTTGTCGTAAAAACCCCCAAATTTCTGTGCATTGGAAGAATATATTCCTCTGAATTTAAGGCCATAGTAACACCAACAGAAATAGCTTCCTGACCAATACCTGAAAACCATTTAGAAATCTTACCTTGTCGCAGTAAGACAAGCATCTTTTCTTCTATAAACCTTGGCTTAAGCATGTTAGCATAAAGTGCCAATAGCGTTTTCTTACTTAAATTCTTTTTATCGTATGTGAGTTCTGAAATTGTATGCTCTGCTATATTCATGTTATTTCTTTGAATGCTCCAAAAATAGCAAATTTATAACTAATCCTATTTACTTTTTTGTCAACTTTAAACTTATTTACAATACATCTAAGTCCAATCAAAATTAGCTATATTTGCCGTTCTACTTATTTTTAAAATTTAATAAAATGAACAAGATACCTAGTGTAGATTTAAGAGATTTCCTTTCAGAAGATCCTAAACGCAAACAAAAATTTATAAATGAAATTGGTGAAGCCTATGAAAACATTGGCTTTGTTGCGCTTAGAGGTCACTTTTTAGATGATGAACTGGTTGGTAATTTATATCGAGAAGTTAAACAGTTTTTTGATCTACCACTAGAAACAAAACAGAAGTATGAAATTCCTGGAATTGGAGGTCAAAGAGGCTATGTTTCTTTTGGAAAGGAAAGCGCTAAAGGAAAAAAAGAAGGCGATTTAAAGGAATTTTGGCATTTTGGTCAATATGTAGAGGACAATCCAGCATTAGAACAAGAATATCCAGCCAATGTAACAGTTGAAGAACTTTCCGAATTTAATGCTGTAGGTAAGAAGACATATAGGATGCTCGAAAAAACAGCAAAATATGTCTTGCGATCACTGGCCTTATATCTTAGCTTAGAAGAAACTTATTTTGACCAGTATATCCAAAATGGCAATAGTATTTTAAGACCTATTCACTATCCGCCAATTTTAGAAGAACCTAAAGATGCTGTTCGTGCTGCTGCACATGGAGATATCAACTTAATTACCCTATTAATGGGCGCTCAAGGAAAAGGGCTACAAGTTCAAAATCACGAAGGCGAATGGATTGATGCTATTGCAAAGCCAGATGAGCTCATGATTAATGTTGGAGATATGCTATCTCGTCATAGTAACAATAAATTAAAATCTACGATCCATCGTGTAGTCAACCCACCAAAGGAACTTTGGGGAACTTCTCGTTATTCCATTCCATTTTTTATGCATCCAGTTAGTAATATGAAACTTGATGTTATTGAAAATTGTATTAGTGATGATAATCCAAAACGATTTGATGACATTACGGCTGGAGAATTTTTAGCAGAACGCCTTATTGAATTGGGCTTAATTAAAAAGTAATGGATTTAAAAGATCAATTAAAGCATTTATTTCCAGATCACGTTTCCTCAGAACCCGAAGTTCCTAAAGAACCTTCAGGCGCTATTTGGATGCAAGAAGAACCAATTATTTGTAAGTACGAAAAACGCAAAGGAAAACCTATTACAATTCTTGAGGGCTATACTGGGGCAAGCTCAGATTTTAAAGCTTTAGCTAAAACTTTAAAAACCCAACTCAACGTTGGTGGAAGTTTTAAAGATGATAAAATCATCATTCAAGGTGACTATAGAGATAAAATCATGTCTATATTAAAAACTAAAGGTTTTAAAGTAAAACGTGTTGGTGGGTAAATGAGTGATATGACTTTACATATTACCAATGGTTCAAACTTAACCGAGTATCTAAAAGATTTAGATTTTAAAGGTGATTTTTTAACCTGGCATGAGATATTATGTGAAGGTCCAACAACAACCCGTATCGACTCTAAAGAATTTATCAAAACAAGACAAGCGTTTCTCAATACCTATTACAATATAGAAATTGACGAATACGATTTAAAAAATGAGATAGAAAAATTAGAGGCTATTGCAAACTATTCGGAAATTGTACTCTGGTTTGAATACGACCTTTTTTGTCATATTAACGCCATTGCAGTAATTAGCCTATTACAACAAAAACGCATAACACAACCCCTCTACTTTGTATGTAGTGGACGTATCAAAGGAGAAAAAGATTTAAAAGGTCTTGGCGAACTTTCTCCTGAAGAACTCTTAAAACATTATAAAGAAAAAATTAAACTTGAGGAAAACGACATTGAAATAGCCACAGGAGTCTGGGAAATTTATTGTGGAAAAGACCACAATTTATTAAAACCAATGATTCAAAAATCATCAAATTTCAAATATTTAAACAGTTGTTTAAAAGCGCATTTGGAACGTTTTCCCGATTCAAAAAATGGTCTAAGCAGACTAGAATTTCACATCCTAAAAACAGTTCAAAAACAAACCATTAAATCCAAACATCATTTATTAGGCTGTATTCTGAATTATCAGGGGTATTATGGTTTTGGTGACATTCAAATTAAACGTATTATTGAAACCTTATCTGAATTTTTTGAAACAAAAGACACTCATTTAAGGCTAAGTAGAAAAGGTCATGAAGCTCTATTGGGGCGAAAGAATTTTTCAAAAGAACTCAATAATAATATGACCTATGGAGGCTCTAGACGTTTAGATTTTCAATTTAACTCAAAAGAAAATAAACTTATAAAAACAGTATTTAATGGCCATTAAAGACTCTGAACTTATACTAAACCCAGACGGGAGTGTATACCACCTCAATCTAAAACCAGATAATATTGCAGATACTATTATTTTTGTAGGCGACCAAGACCGTGTAAAACGCATCACTAAGCATTTTGACACAATCGAATTCCAAACCCAAAAAAGAGAATTTAAAACCCAAACAGGAACCTATAAAGGCAAACGTTTAACAGTAATATCAACAGGTATTGGCCCAGATAACATTGATATTGTTATGAATGAATTGGACGCCTTGGTTAACATCAATTTGACAACAAGGCAAGCGAACAAAAACTTAAAATCACTAAACATTGTGCGTATTGGCACATCTGGAAGTATACAAAGTGACGTTCCAGTAGATTCATTTGTATTAAGTACACATGGTCTAGATTTAAATGGTATGCTTCATTTTTATCAAATAGACCAAATGCGTAGACCAAAAATTGAACAAGCCTTTAAAGCGCATACCAATTGGAGTAAAGAAAAAGCGACACCTCTATTTATTGATAATAACACTGATTTAGAGCGCTTGCTAGAGAGCGACACCACCTTTAAAGGAGCAACAGCAACAGCAGGCGGATTCTATGGACCACAAGGACGTGTATTGCGATTGCCGCTTCAAAACCCAGAATTAAAAGCTAAAATAGACAACTTTAATTTTGACGGTATTCGTATCACAAACTTTGAAATGGAAACTTCGGCTATTTATGGTTTAGCGCAACTTTTGGGACATAAAGCATGCTCTTTAAATGCAATTATAGCCAACCGCCCAAATGGCAATTTTAGCAAAAACCCTAAATTGGTCGTAGAAAAATTAATCACCTATACCCTAGAAAAATTGATACAATAAGTCATTAGTTATGAAAAAAGTGAAAATTGGAGGAGTTCCTGAGCATTTTAATTTAGCCTGGTATTTAACGCTTAAAAATGGAGAATACAAAGACAATGGCATTAATCTAAGATGGGAAGATTATTTTGGAGGTACTGGTCAAATGTGTAAAGCATTAAGGACAGGTGAAATTGATATGGCCGTTGTGCTCACAGAAGGTATTGTTAAGGATATTATAGATGGTAATCCCTGTAAAATTGTTCAAGTATTTGTAGAATCGCCACTAACCTGGGGGATTCATGTTGCGGCCGAGTCTAAATATCAATCTATTGAAGAAATTAAGGGAACAAAAGCAGCCATAAGTCGTTATGGTTCTGGATCGCACTTAATGGCTTATGTCAATGCGCAAAATAACCAATGGCAGTTAGAAAAAGACCTGAACTTTGAAGTCATTAAAAACCTAGATGGTGCCGTAGAAGGACTTACAAATGGTATTGCCGATTATTTCATGTGGGAAAAATACACCACAAAACCCATTGTAGACAAAGGTATATTTAGAAGAATTGGGGAATGTCCGACACCTTGGCCTTGTTTTGTTATTGCGGTAAGAGAAGATTTTATAGAACAGCATCTTGATACGTTAAAACGTATTTTAAATATCATTAATAACACCACACTAGAATTTAAAAATATCCCAAGTATAGATAGAACCATTGCAAACAGATATAAACAAGAATTAGAAGATGTTAAAGCCTGGCTATCAGAAACCCAATGGTCTCAAGATAATATTGACAGAACAACTATTCAGAACGTTCAGAACAAATTACTAGAACTAAACATCATAGACAAAAAGATAAGTTACGAAGACTTAACACAACAAATTTAATGTAAAATAGGAGTCTCATTAAAGACTTAACAAATAAGGTTGCGCCTTTTTTAAAGATAAAACTTTATGATTTTTGTTTTTTATTGCAAAAAAAGTATTAAATTGGTTGAAAAAATCCTAAAATCTAAATGCTATGATGTACACAATTTTTATTGTCTTGTGGGTTTTAGTTGCACTTAATTTTCTTCTATTAAGAATTAGTTGTAACGTAACTCTCAAAGAAGAAAAGATTTCTAAACCAGTTGGTGTTGAACATTACAAAACTCTAGCTACCACGTAATTGGCTTCTTCCTAAGGCTAATTAGTATCGTATTAGATGTACTAAAATGATTGTTCCCAAACCAATAACCGCGATTTGCACTCAGCGGTGATGGGTGACCACTTGTTAATATATGATGTTTTTTACGATCAATGAGTTTTTGCTTTTTTTTCGCAAAGCCGCCCCATAACAAGAATATCACATTCTCTTTATGGTCGGATATACTTTTTATAACAGCATCAGTAAAAGACTCCCAGCCTTTTTTTTGATGGCTACCAGCTTGGTGTGCTCTTACTGTAAGTGTTGCGTTTAATAGTAAAATTCCTTGTTCTGCCCAACGTTTTAAATTACCGCTTTGCGGATAAGATTGGTTTAAATCTCTTTTAATTTCTTTAAATATATTAATTAAAGATGGTGGGTGTGCAATACCATCAGGCACCGAAAAGCATAGTCCATTGGCTTGGCCTTTATCATGATAGGGATCTTGACCAATAATAACAACTTTTAGCGCATCAAACTTACAATAGTCAAATGCTGAAAATATGTATTCTTCTGGAGGAAAACATTCATGAGATTCATATTCTGAAGTAATACAACTGATTAATGTTTTGAAGTACGACTTCTTAAACTCCGCTTCCAAAAATGGTTTCCAACTTGCATCGATATTTAATTTCATGGTATTTTTGTGACTTTTTATAAAAACCTGAGTCTTAAGTTATAGAATCTAAACTTATGGTAATACTTCTATACATTGTTCTATGCCTCATCGGGATTAATTTTCTATTATTATACTATAGTACAAATAAACGCACTCCTAAGAACAATCAAAAATAAAGATTGGAATAAAATTATAACTATTATTAATTTACCTTTGCAAATCGCTAGGAAAATTATCAATGATACACATTCATCATAAGACATTACAAGATTTAGAATTACCAACACTATTATCTCAAATTTCAGCATATTGTAAAACGGAATTAGGGCAAAATCAAGTGTTAGAAATTACACCATATGCATCAAAGACCAAGGTTATAAATGCCTTACATAAAGTACATGAATATATTTCTTCATTTGACAATGACAATAAAATACCTAAGCATAGCTTTCAAGACATCAATGCCGCCCTAAAAATGCTAACCATAGAAGATAGCATTTTAGAATTAGAAAGTTTTATAAAAATTGCCACTTTAGCGGATACATCAATAGATTTAATTCTTTTCTTTAAGAAATTTGAAACCTATTACCCCACTCTAAATGCACTGTCTTCAGAACATGAAATTGCAAAAGACATTTCTCAAAGTATACGCAAAATTATTGATCGCTTTGGAGAAGTAAAAGATAAGGCTAGTGATATTTTATTTGGTATTAGAAAATCTATACACCAGGTAAGAGGTCAACTGAATTCAAGTTTTATTTCGGCTTTACAAACCTATAGTGGTTCAGATTATTTAGATGATATTAGAGAAACTGTCTTAGAAAATAAGCGAGTTCTTGCCGTTAAGGCCATGCACCGTAGAAAAGTAAAAGGCTCTATATTGGGATCTAGTAAAACTGGAAGCATCGTTTATATAGAACCAGAAGCAACTTTACAATTGCATAGAGAGCTTAATAATTTGGAATACGAAGAACGGGAAGAAATCAATAAGATTTTAAAAAGTTTAACCAATCATCTTAGAATTTACCATCCCCTTTTACAAGATTACCAAAAGTTTTTAACTCAGATTGATGTTATTTCTGCTAAAGCCTTGTATTCACAATCCATAAACGGTGTATTGCCTACTATTACTAATGACCGTTTTGTTCATCTTAAAGACGCATATCACCCACTCCTATACTTGGCTAATAAAGTTGAAAGAAAAACCACATACCCGCAAACTATTAAACTTTCAAAAGACAATAGAATCATTGTGATTAGCGGGCCAAATGCTGGTGGAAAAAGTATTACTTTAAAAACAGTGGGCTTATTGCAAGTTATGTTACAATGTGGTGTTTTAGTGCCTGTACATGAACGTAGCACCATGTGTATTTTTAATAGAATTCTTAGTGATATTGGAGACAATCAATCTATAGAAAATCATTTGAGTACCTATAGCTACCGTCTCAAACAAATGAATTACTTCCTTAAGAAATGTAATGACAAGACTCTCTTTTTGATTGATGAGTTTGGAACTGGTAGTGACCCTGAACTTGGTGGTGCTCTTGCCGAAACTTTTTTGGAAGTGTTTTATGACCGAGAATCCTTTGGCATTATTACCACGCATTACACCAATCTTAAGCTTCTGGCAAATGAGTTGCCCTATATGCAGAATGCTAGTATGCGCTTTGACGAGCGCAGCTTAGAACCCATATACAAGTTAGCTTTAGGACAAGCTGGTAGTTCGTTTACATTTGAAGTTGCACAAAAAAACGGCATACCGTATAGTTTAATTAATAAGGCTAAAAAGAAGATTGAACGCGGCAAAGTTCGTTTTGACAAAACCATTGCTAAACTGCAAAAAGAACGCTCCAAACTAGAAAAAACCGAGCGCTCATTAAAAGTCAATGAGCAAAAAAAAATCGCTGAAGCTGATAAATTAGAAGAGATTAATACTAAGGTAAAAAAGAAGTTAGAAAGCTATCAAGAACTATTTGATGCTAATCAACGCTTAATTTATTTGGGACAAAAAATTGATACCATTGCAGAACGTTATCACAACAACAAGAAAAAGGGGGATTTGATGAATGAATGCTTTAAAATTATCCAAATAGAAAACTCTAAGCGAAAAAAAATTGCGCCTAAACAAAAGAAGATTATCAAAGCTAAAACACTACAAGTTAAAAAAGAAGTAGAAAAGAAAGTTGCTGTAATAAGAGAAAAAAAGAAAGAAGAAAAGCGAAAAGCCGCGCTTCAACCCCTAAAACCAAAACCGGTTTTAAAAGTTGGAGACCGTGTACGCTTAGAAGATGGAAGAGCCGTAGGTACCATTGATAAAATAGAAAAACAAAAAGCTGTGGTTAACTACGGTTTATTTACTACTAGTGTAAGTGTCACCCAATTGGAACTTGTCGAATCAGCAAAACCATAACTACTGCAAAATATAAGACTATGAATAACCTACTAACTTTTTAGGCCATTTTACAACAATAATAGTATTAGATATATTAGCTTTGCATAGTGCATATAGAAATTCCAAAACATAAAAAACTTATCCTCTTTGATGGCGTATGCAATCTCTGTAATAACACTGTGCAATACGTTATTCAAAGAGACCATAAAAATAAGTACCTGTTTGCATCACTTCAAAGTAAAGTAGGTAAGCAAATTATTGAAGCCTTCAATATAGACACGACCAAAACAGACTCTATATTGCTCTATAGCAATGGCCAACTTTACAGCAAATCTACTGCTGCTCTAAAAGTAGCAGCTACTTTAGGTTTCCCAACAAATGTACTTGCTATAAGTCTTATTATTCCGGCTTTTATTAGAAACGTCGTTTATGATTATATCGCTAAAAATAGATACAAATGGTATGGTAAAAAAAAAGATTGTATGATACCCTCTCCAGAATTGAAATCTAAATTTATAGACCTATAAGCCTGGCTTATTTTCTTTAGAAATAGTTCCTAAAGCTAATGCAATTTCATCCTTAATATTAATCATATTATCTTATGAGAAATAAAAGAATACAAGTTTGAATTTAAGAAAATTGACAAGTATTCCTATTTTAGTAAGTGTAATTTTAGTAAGTAAATTATTGACTTTTTTAAGCATACCTTTTATGACTCGTTCACTTGGGATGTCGCATTTCGGTTCTTTAACATTAAATTTAAACCTCTATAAATTAATATTTGGACTTTTTATTTTAATTATTTCTTGCACTGTGTTTTATTCATTGAGAAAGGAAAACAAAGTTAAAATTGCGGAATAAAGTACTGGCTACAATAACTAGTGTTCGGATTGCTCCCATCCCAAAATCAAAACATCTTGTTGACTAAAACCTAAGTCCTGCTTACGTTTGTTATGAGTTCAACTAGTATGAGTATTGTGATCCATTTGTTTTATGGTATTCTAGTCTATATTTTAGAGAGATTAAGTCTTTTTTATGGCGTTGATTTTAATTTTCAAAACGATTTAAATTCTATTTATTTACTAAATTTGAATAAAACGTATAATGTAGATATGTTTGCTACTACGTGTATTTCGTTTTTGTGACCTGCATACAAAAAAGATGAATCATAAAAAAAAATTCAGAAATAAAGGAGCAATTGGAGCATTACTTGACGAGTATGAGAAAGCTATAAATGAACTCGTTGAAACTATCAATAACATTTCAGAGAAAGAATTAGCTAAAATCATTGACTTTGAAACAGATGACGAGGATTGCAAATCAATACAAAGCATTTTAACTCACACTGTTCAAAGTGGATACAACTATATTGTAGAAATTAGAATGTGGTTAGGTGAAAGCTTAGAATATAGAAACAAGATAAATTTTCAGACTATTGAAGATTATAAATATGCGCTACAAGAAATGTTTAAATGTAATGAACAACTACTTATGGACTACCCAAATATTGAATTATGCGAAAATGATCCAAATAAAAAAATAAATGTTCGGTGGGGACAAAACTATGATGTAGAACAACTACTAGAACACGCCATTTTACATATATTGCGACATAGAAGACAAATTGAAAAAATTAAACTAAAAATCTCGTAGTGCATTGCTAATCTTCCCTGTTCTCACCGCTCAAAATCTAAACATGGTGTTGACTAAAACCCACGTCCTGCTTGCGTTGGGTTTGAGTCCAGATTTTAAACTAAGGAAGATAAAAAGAGAATTTGAAGGCGCAAATTCTTTTTTTTAGGTCTAAATATTAATTTTTCAAGACTTGCAAACAATCAAATACAAAACGAAGATACTTATGGTCTGGAGGACTGGTCTATTTTTATACTGAATTTATATCAAAGCGAAAATCCAGTAAAATTGCGTATATTGATGAGTTATACCATTTCATATTCCTATTGATTTTACCGTTGAATTAAACACTTAATTCAACGGTAATCCTTGTGACTGTTAAATTTCATTCTAGAATTCAGTGATTTATGAAACATTCTCTACACATAACGTTAAAGCACACCTCTTGATTGATAATCAAAAAAATGATGGCATTCAATTTCAGCCAAATAAGTTGATTCATAACATTATAAAAGGAATAAGTGAGTCAAAATGGGGTGAAACCTATGGTATTGCTTGGGCAAATATTCAAGAAAAAGCAGCACCTCATATGTTAGAAGTAATCAATTTAGTAATTTGAAAAATTTGCTCGATTTCCTACATTTAAAGTAAAAATCATACAAGGTGTATAAAATTAATAATTTTATACACCTTGTTAGCTACAAACGATCCAAATTAACTCTTCAAACGTTATTTTGAATTGATACCAATAGTTGGTATATTTGGATAATATAATTTAGAATTATGGCAAAAAACACATCAATTTTACTAGGTGATTATTTTAACAACTTCATTAGTCGACAAATCAAAACAGGAAAATATTCTTCAGCAAGTGAAGTCGTAAGAGCTGCCCTAAGAATGTTCGAACAAGAAGAATCGAAAAAGGCAGAACTAATAAAAGAACTGAAAAAAGGAGAAAAATCTGGTTTTTTAGAAGACTTTGAACGAAAGAAGCTTTTAAAGAGTCTTCATCAAAAACATTTGACTGAATAATGAATTTTAAAATCAGTCAAGAAGCTAATCGTGATATCGAAAACATTTGGCTTTATACTTATGAAAACTGGTCACTCGAACAAGCTGACAGATATTTCAATCTAATAATTGACGAAATCGAATATCTGACTAAGAATCCAGAATCAGGAAAGAATTATAACCAAATAAGAAAAGGGTACTATAGATCTCGAATAAAATCTCATGTCATTTTTTATAAAATCAATCTAAAGGCGAAACAAATCGAAATTATTAGGGTTTTGCACCAAAGGATGGATATTGACTCTCAACTTAACGAATAATACCACTTCTTAATTAAAAATACCGCAATAAGCATTTACTAGATACTGATAAGAAGTAATGCTTTTAACTTTATGTTTATTTGTGTTTTTAATTAGCTGTATTAGCTTTGCTTCTAATTCGTCTAAAGATTTATATA
>JABSPM010000112.1 GCA_013215095.1 Flavobacteriaceae bacterium
ACCATTTTTGTCCATTAATCATCTTAGCATATTCTCCTATAGTCATACCATGAACCACTGGAATGGGATGCATGCCCACAAAACTTTTATGCTTAGGTTCTAAAATTGGACCATCAATATAATGGCCATTAGGGTTTGGACGGTCTAGAATAAGCAAAGGGATGTTTTGCTCAGCACAAGCTTCCATAACATAGTGTAAGGTGGAAATGTAGGTGTAGAAACGTGCGCCAACATCTTGAATATCAAAAATAACGACGTCTAAATTTTCTAATTGTTCAGGATAGGGCTTCTTGTTTTTACCGTATAATGAAATAATAGGCAAACCAGTTTTGGTATCAATACCATCTTTTACGAGTTCCCCAGCATCAGCCTTACCTCTAAAACCATGCTCTGGAGCAAATACTTTTTTGATGTCGATATTCAGGGTTTTTAAACTGTCGACAAGATGTGTGTTTTTGTAGGAGTACTTTTTAAATGTTTTTTTGCCAGTTTTAGGGTCAGCTAAAAATTGAGTATTTTTAGCGCTGAAAATAACACTCGTCTGATTCGCAACAATACCAACACGCTTGTTTTTTAGCAATGCTAAGTACGTTTCGGTCTGATTGGCACCTACAATAATTTCTTTTTTGATAGCGTTGTCTTTTGGGGGCTCAGGAGTTTTATTTGTGATACTATTAGATGTGGTATTAGAACCACAAGAAAGGAGTGTAATAACAAATAATAAAACTGTATTTTTGATAAAATTTAAAACCATTGGTATATTTTGAATTTCGAATTCTTTTTAGCTAAACGTATAATTAGTAGTAAGTCGTATAAAAGTAGTGTTTCGGCGCCAATAATAAAAATTGGAATTACTGCAATTGCCATAGGTATTATTGTAATGCTTGTTACGATTGCCACAAATATAGGCTTGCAACAAAAAATTAGAGATAAAGCAGTTGCGTTTAATGGCCATATTACAATTACGGCTTTTGATAGTAATTTGTCTAATGAATCCGAAAATCCTATAGATATCAATCAGGAATTTTATCCAATTTTTAGCTCAGTAGATGGCATTAAGCATATCCAAGCTGTTGCAAACAAGTTTGGACTTATTAGGACGGCAACCGATTTTGATGGCGTGGTTTTTAAAGGCGTTGGACAAGAATATGATTGGCAATATTTTAAAGAATATTTAGTTGCGGGTAAATTACCAACTTATGATGAGACTTATAGTAACGAGGTTGTGATTTCTGAGTATTTATCTAATCGCTTAAGGTTAAAGGTAGGTGATAAGTTTGAGATGATATTTAATAAAAAAGATATTAATCAATTGCCACATATTAGAAAATTCAGGGTCAGTGGTATTTATAATTCAGGATTTTTAGAATTGGATAAGACCTATCTCTTAGGCGATATAAAACATGTGCAACGTCTTAATAAATGGAAAAAAAATCAAATCGGAAATTTTGAGGTCTTTATATCTGATTATAGTCTTTTAGCGTCTAAGGGTGTTGAGGTTTATAAAGCTATTCCATCTCTACTTGACTCTAAGACTGTGAGACGCAAATATGCCGATATATTTGAATGGATAGATATTTTTGATAAAAATATTTATGGTATTATTGGTATCATGGTTTTAGTTGCAGGTATCAATATGATTACTGCTTTATTGGTGTTGATATTAGAGCGTACACAAATGATTGGAATTTTAAAAGCCTTAGGAAGTAACAATTGGATGATTAGAAAGGTGTTTTTGTACAACGCCTCATACTTGATTATTTTAGGCTTATTTTGGGGGAATGCCATTGGCTTAGGACTTATGTTTGCTCAAAAGTATTTAAAGCTATTTGCTTTAGACCCAAGTGTGTATTATGTTACAGAAGTTCCAGTTTATCTTAGCTTTGGCTCTATTTTAGCGCTGAATATTGGTACGTTTATAATCTGTTTTGTAATGCTTATTATCCCTTCTGTGATTGTTACTAAAATTTCTCCAGTTAAGGCTATGAGGTTTGAGTAATGCATTGGTTTTAAAAGTCGGATGATATGCTATAATACATTGTTTTAGTACTAATCCTTTCTAATATTTTAATCTAAATGCGTTCAGAAATATGACAATTACTAATGCAAAATTAATGGTGTTTTCTGAGAATTGCTTAAGTTTTAATGTACATTTGCACCGCAAATTTATAGAGGATGGAATACGCAAAAAATATATTGGGGACCATAGGTAATACACCATTGGTTAAAATCAATGCCTTGACAGAAGAATTGCCATGTTTAGTGTTGTCAAAATATGAAACTTTCAATCCAGGGAATTCCGTAAAGGATCGTATGGCTTTAAAGATGATTGAAGATGCAGAAACTGATGGGCGATTAAAACCAGGAGGTACAATTATTGAAGGCACTTCAGGAAATACAGGAATGGGTCTAGCCTTAGCGGCCATTGTTAAAGGCTATAAATGTATTTTTGTAATGGCAGATAAGCAGAGTAAGGAAAAAGTAGATATTCTTAAAGCTGTTGGTGCAGAAGTTGTCGTATGCCCAACTGCCGTAGAGCCAGATGACCCGCGTTCGTATTATTCAGTATCTAAACGGTTGTCTACAGAAATTGAAAATTCTTGGTACGTAAATCAATACGATAACCCAAGCAATGCTAAAGCACATTATGAAAGTACTGGTCCAGAGATCTGGAAGCAAACAGAAGGTAAAGTGACACATTTTGTGGTTGGTGTAGGTACAGGAGGTACGATCTCAGGCGTTGGAAAATATTTAAAGGAACAAAACCCTAATATCAAAGTTTGGGGCGTAGACACCTATGGTAGTGTATTTAAAAAATATCACGAAACAGGAATTTTTGATGAAAAAGAAATTTATCCTTACGTAACCGAAGGTATTGGAGAAGATATACTTCCAGAGAATGTAGATTTTGATATCATTGATGGTTTTACCAAGGTAACAGATAAAGATGCAGCGGTTTACACACAAAGACTAGCAAAAGAAGAAGGAATGTTTTTAGGAAATAGTGCAGGAGCGGCAATCAAGGGTGTGTTGCAACTAAAAGCGCAGTTTAATAAAGATGATGTGGTTGTGGTCTTATTTCATGATCATGGAAGTCGTTATGTAGGCAAAATGTTTAATGACGATTGGATGAAACAAATGGGCTATATTACAGTAGTATAGGCAAGATTATAAGCACAGTTAATCTAAAAAGGCGTTATGATCAATGTCTAAATTTACGCTGATACTATAAGTTAAATTTGTGGGTGAAATTTAGGATTTGCTATAGTTTAGTTATTCTTGGTTTTTAAATAAGTGTTTGTTTTTCAGTATATTGATGTATATTGCAAGTATGCAAGAAGCATTTTTACACTATTTGTGGAAACACAAAAAATTATGGAAAGACACATTGGTGTCCACTCAGGGTTTGCCAATTACTATACTTAATGTAGGTCAGCATAATCATAATTCAGGACCAGATTTTTTTAACGCACATATTCGAATAGGAGAGCAACTTTGGGCAGGAACTGTTGAAATTCATGTGAATTCTAGTGATTGGTATTTGCATAATCACGAAACTGATGTCGCATACGATAATGTTATTTTACATGTTGTTTGGGAAGAGGATGTAGAAGTCTTTAGAGCTAACAACACAGTTATACCAACTCTAGAGATACAGCATAAGGTTTCACAAGAATTGCTCGAGTACTATCAAAATCTATTTGCTCAAAAATCACGATGGATCAATTGTGAAACTGATATAAGTACTATTGATGAATTTCTAAAAAAGAATTGGCTAGAACGTTTATATTTTGAGCGACTAGAGCGGAAATCTAAAGTTATTGAGAATCTATTAGTAACTTCCAAAAATGATTGGGAAGCAGTTCTGTTTAAGATGCTTGCTAAAAATTTTGGTTTAAAAGTCAATGGAGATGCTTTTTTGAGTATTGCAAATAGTTTTGAGTTTAGCCTACTGAGGAAACAACAGACGTCATTATTGGGTATAGAGGCCTTGTTACTTGGGCAAGCAAAATTATTGGAAATAGCATTAGAACAAGGGTATTATATAACGTTGCAAAATGAATACAAGTTCTTAAAGCAAAAATTTAAGCTATCTGATAAAGGCATTATTAAACCTAGCTTTTTTAGATTGAGACCTTCAAACTTCCCTACAGTTAGGCTTGCACAACTGGCAAAATTGTATTTTAAAGAGGCACACCTGTTTTCAAAGTTAATAAATGCTAATACGATAGATGAGATATCTCAGTTGTTTGAAATAGAACTCCACGCGTTTTGGAATACACATTACAGCTTTGCTAAAGAAAGTAGAGCTAAAGTCAAACGACTAACACCAACCTTTATCAATCTGATTATAATAAATACAATCGTACCATTGAAGTATAGTTATGCTAAATATTCTAAAACGATAATATATGATACACTATTGGATTTAATGTCTAAATTAAAATCAGAAAAAAATTCGATAGTGTCAAAATTTGCAGATTTACAACTGGTTTCTAATTCAGCTATAGATTCTCAGGGTCTTATTCAACTAAAAACGGAATATTGTGAAAAAAATAAATGTTTACAATGTGCAATTGGTAGTGCGCTTTTAAATCGAAATATGTAACTTGCAATAGTGAAGTATTTATATAAAATAGTGCTTTATTTTCAAAAGCATGGATATTATGTATGTCAGCGTATTGCAGACCGATTAGGGATGCGAGCAAAAATCGTAAGAACCTCATTTATTTATTTAACATTTGTGACCTTAGGTTTTGGTTTTGCACTATACCTGTTTATCGCTTTTTGGATGCGAATTAAAGATTTAATTTATACCAAAAGAACTTCAGTATTTGATTTATAAGCTATGAATAATCCTTTAATAAAAGTTTTTAGGTCAAAAATTAATGCCGCAATAATACTACTTGTTATTTTGTTGTGCATTGGGGTAATTGGATTCAAAATGATGACCAACTATTCTTGGGTTGATGCGCTGTATATGACTGTAATAACCATTACAACAGTGGGTTTTGGAGAGGTACACCCATTAGATGATGCGTCTAAGATTTTTACAATATTTCTCATTTTGGCAAGTGTAGTCATTGTAGGTTATGCGCTTAAAGTCATTACAGAGTATATTATTTCAAAAAACGATGTCGAAGAATTAAAACAAAAGAAAATGCAAAAAAAGATTGATGAGCTATCAAATCACATCATTATTTGTGGTTATGGGCGAAATGGAAAACAAGCTGCCAAAAAATTATTAGCACATAAACGTTCTTTTGTGGTCATAGAAAAAAATAAAGAAATTGTACAAAAGTATCAGAATGAGCTGGTGTCTTTTATTACGGGGAATGCTAATGAAGATGAGACTTTAGCACAAGCAGGTATTGATAGGGCAAGTTGTTTGATCTCTGCCTTGCCTAATGATGCAGATAATTTATTTGTAGTGCTATCTGCAAGGCAAATGAGTGCTAATATTCGCATAATTAGTAGAGCATCTCAAGAAACGACTTACAGTAAATTGAAATTAGCTGGAGCAAACAATGTCATCTTGCCAGATATGATTGGAGGCGATCATATGGCATCTTTGGTTGTGGTTCCAGATTTGGTTGAATTTGTGGATAATCTAGGTATTGTTGGAGAAAATCAAATTAATCTTGAAGAAGTTGAAGTCGAAAAATTATACGATACATCAACTGTTAAAACCATCTTAGAATTGGATTTGAGAAAGAAAACTGGATGTAATATTATTGGGTATAAAAACGCTGATGGTGAATATACTATCAATCCTGAAAGTGATCAGAAATTGTATCCAAATACCAAAGTAATTGTGCTAGGAAGACCAGAGCAAATCCAAAAATTAAATACCCTTTATAATATTACATTGGGATAGGATTTAACAACTAATGTTTTAAAAAATCATCTTTTTTTTGCATATTGCTAGCTTTAACTAACAATTTTGTAAAACAACACTAACTAATAATAAAATATTATGAAGAAACATCTTCTATTTGCACTTGCCTTTGTCTTACCGTTTTTAACCATTGCACAGGAGGCTCAGGAAATGGGAATTGATCAAAAAATTGATAATTTTTTTAAGCCTATTTCAGATTTTTTTAGTGCCATTGTATTTTTTACATTATCAATAGGTGGTATGGATATCCCTTTTGTTTTAATCCTTTTAGTAGGAAGTGCATTGTTTTTCACAATTTATTTTAAGTTTCCAAATATTCTACATTTTTTTACGGCAATTAATGTGGTTAGAGGAAAATATGACGATGTAGATCATCCTGTAGTTGAACCAGCTTATGGTGATGTTACGCCGGGTGGTGATAGTATTGAGACCATTAGAGATGAAAGTGAAGAAGGTGAAGTGAGTCACTTTCAAGCATTAGCAACTGCAGTTTCGGGAACTGTTGGTAATGGAAATATAGCGGGTGTTGCATTAGCAATTGCACTTGGTGGTCCAGGAGCAACTTTTTGGATGGTAATTTGTGGGTTATTAGGCATGTCTACAAAATTTGTAGAATGTACTCTTGGTGTGCAGTATAGAGATGTTGATAAAGATGGAACGGTGTATGGAGGTCCAATGTACTACATTAGTAAAGGTTTAACGGAAAGAGGTTTTGCAACTTTAGGAAAAGTAGCCGCAGTATTTTTTGCTGTTTTCTGTATTGGAGGGTCTTTTGGAGGCGGAAATGCAGCACAGTCAAATCAAGCAACAGTAGTGTTAAAAGAATTATTAGGACTTGAAAGCTCTAGTGCAGGAGCTATAATCGGTCTTATATTGGCAGTCATAGTAGGTGTGATTATAATTGGAGGGATTAAACGTATTGCAACGGTTACTGAGAAAGTAGTGCCGTTTATGGCGCTATTGTATATCCTTGCGTGTTTGTATATCTTAGGGTCTAATTTTAGTTTATTAGATAATGCAATTGCACTAATAATTACTGAGGCTTTTAATCCAACAGCTATTGGTGTAGGAAGTATTATTGGTGTTTTATTGGTAGGATTTAAACGTGCCGCCTTTTCCAATGAAGCAGGTGCTGGATCAGCGTCAATTGCTCATTCTGCTGTGAAAACAAAATATGCTGCTTCCGAGGGGCTTGTTGCTTTATTAGAACCATTTATTGATACTGTTGTTATTTGTACAATGACAGCTTTAGTGATTATTATTTTTAATTTCGGTGGAGCTGAAGGGGCAGATGCTGTATTTCAATATGGAGGAGATGGCACAGGTGGTGTGCTTATTGATGGGGTAAGATTAGAGGGTGCTGGAATTACATCAGCGGCTTTTGCAGAGTACATTCCTTATTCGCAAGTGTTTTTAACAATAGCGGTAGTATTGTTTGCAGTCTCTACAATGATTTCTTGGTCTTATTACGGATTGCAATCATGGAAGTTTTTGTTTGGAAGAGGTAGAAAAGCGGATTTAACATATAAGTTCTTGTTCTTGTTGTTTGTAGTTATTGGTGCTGCGGCTAGTATGAAATCCATCTGGAATTTCTCTGATGCTATGATTTTCGCAATGGTATTTCCTAATATGATAGGATTATATTTCTTAACTCCTGTAGTTAGAAAGCAACTCAAACGCTATTTGGCTGCTATTAAAGGAGTTAAATAAAAATTTTGTAACTTCAAGCATTACAATTTTGCTGAAGATGAATAAGTTAAAATCCTATTTTGTGTTTACTAAAAACCAACAGAATGGGATTTTTCTATTACTCATAGTTATATTTCTAATTCAAATTATATACTATTATGTGGATTTCCCATCTAAAAACGTACAAATAGAAGCAGAAACTCTAGCTGCTTTTGAACGAGAACTGGATTCTTTGAGATTAGTTGGTATCGAAAATCGAAAACCTAAACGCTATCCATTTAATCCCAATTTTATTACAGACTATAAAGGCTATGCTTTAGGAATGAGTAATGAAGAAATAGATCGATTGTTGGCATTTCGAAAACAAAACAAATGGATCAATTCCAAATCTCAATTTCAACAAGTAACTCAGGTGTCAGATTCGTTATTCAATGAAATTGCTCCATATTTTAAATTTCCAGAATGGGTTAACACTCCCAAACCTAGATCCTCTCCAGCAGACTTTAAAAGGATTAAGCCTAAGACTTTTGAAGAAAAGATTGATTTAAATCAAGCAACAAAATCACAGTTGCAACGTGTAAATGGAATTGGAGATGTGCTTTCTTCTCGCATCATAAACTACAGAGATAAATTTCCAGGAGGCTTTATTGCAGATATACAATTACAGGACGTATATGGGTTATCTTCTGAAGTTATAGAGCGATTGACAGCGGAATTTACCGTAAAAACACCAAGACCAATAGATAAACTAAATATAAATACAGCAACGATAGCACAATTAGTTACAGTGCAATACATAGATTATGAAATAGCTTATGAAATACAGAACGAACGAATACTTAGAGAAGGTTTCAGTGCTCTAGATGAATTAACAAAAGTAAAAGGGTTTCCTATAGAAAAAATTGAGATAATTAAATTATATTTGTTGATACAATAAAACTAGCTTACTTATGAATCAAATGTACTTCACAGAAGAGCATCAATTGTTTAGAACTAGCCTTAAAGAGTTTCTTAAAAAGGAAGTCGTGCCACATATAGATAAATGGGAAAAAACGGGTACTATAGAGCGTTTTATATGGGAGAAATTTGGAGAAATGGGCTATTTGGGCTTGCCTTATCCTGAGGCTTATGGAGGCTTAGAGTTAGATATCTTTTATACAGTAATATTGTTAGAGGAGCTTCAAAAAATTAATTCTGGTGGATTTGCAGCTGCAATATGGGCACATGTGTATTTGGCAATGACGCATCTTGATAAAGAGGGTAGTGACACGATAAAAAAAAATTATTTAGCACCAAGTATTTTAGGTCAAAAAATAGGATGTCTATGCATAACAGAACCTTTTGGAGGGAGTGATGTAGCTGGTATGAGAACTACAGCCGAAAAAAAAGGAGATACTTATATTATCAATGGCTCCAAAACGTTTATTACGAATGGGGTGTATAGTGATTATTTAATTGTAGCGGTGAAAACAGCGCCAGAATTAGGTAATAAAGGTATTAGTATTTTTGTAATGGATAGAGAAATGCCAGGCATTTCTTCAACAAAATTAGATAAACTAGGATGGAGAGCAAGTGATACGGCAGAAATTGCATTTGATAATGTGGTTGTTCCAGCTGGTAATTTGATGGGAGAAGAAGGCAAAGGCTTCCCTTATATTATGCAGCATTTTGCTTTAGAGCGCTTGATAATGGGTGTCAATGCTCATGCAAGAGCCGAATTTGCTTTAGACTATGCAAAGCAATATATGTCAGAACGATCAGCTTTTGGAAAAACAATTGACAAATATCAAGCGTTAAGGCATAAGTATGTAGATTTATATGCAGATATGGAAATTTGTAAATCCTACAACTATATGGTAGCAGATATGATTAATAATGACTTATATGCTGTAAAAGAAGCGACCATATCTAAATTGAAGTCTACAAAAATGGCAGATGAAGTAGCTTATGGATGCTTACAATTTTTAGGAGGATATGGTTATATGGAAGACTATCCTTTAGCGCGTTTGCTAAGGGATAGCCGTCTTGGACCAATTGGGGGTGGCACCTCTGAAATCTTGAGAGAGATTATCGCAAAAATGGTAGTTGACAATCGGTCTTATAAACCAGCAACATAGTTGGTTCTAGATTTTTGCGAAAATATATTTTGATTATTGCAAAAATGGTTTTGGATTAGGATTTGGCTCATGGTTTTTGAAAAAAAGTGCATTATGCCATAAAAAGACTAAGATTATTAATGGTATACTTTTTGAGTATAAGCTCACAGATATAATAATTATGAATAATAGAATATTAAAACAACTGGTTGTAGTAATTGCTGTTTTTTTTGCAGTCCAAATCTATGCGCAAACTGAGTTGGTGAATAAGGTTGTAGATTTTACGTCCTTAATGCCAATTGAAAGCGCAAGTGTCTATGTAAATAACACTACAATTGGAACCATTACAAATGCAGACGGTAAGTTCTCTTTAATTGTTCCTGAAGAAAATCAAAATGACACTTTAGTCATATCTTCCATTGGATATAAAAGTTTTAAATCTTTAGTAAGTGAATTTGATGCCACTATGGAAATATATCTCGAAGAGGATATTGCTGCATTAGATGAGGTGCTTTTAGTAGCAGAAACGCGTCCACAGACAGGTAACGAAATCGTTTTGAAAGCCTTAGAACGTCTCGAAGATAACATGCCAGACTCATCCTATATTCAAAAAGGGTTTTTAAGGCATAAAGAACGTAACAAATTAGAATTTAAATGGTTGGTTGAAAGTGCAATTACGGTCTATGATTCTGGGCATGTTACCAGTAGTAAAGATGTTTTAAAGGTTAATGTAGATCAAGTCCGAAAGAGTTATGATTTAAGAGATGTGGATAGTGTATTTACTTATGTGGCTTATGCAAATAGAAACAAGAAATTAGGAAGCCGAAGATTAAAGGTAAAGGATGTAAAAAGAAATAGTTTAAGTAAAACACAGTTGGTAAAAGCCATAAAATGGAATGACACACGTATAAATGGTTTACAAAATTTGTTCCAAGGTAAACTCAACGTATTACGAAATGTGAATGCAACTAAGGCGCTTTTTGGAGAAGATATCTTAGAAAAACACCAATTTAAGTTAGATACCATATTGGTGGATAACGAACGTAAGTTATATAAAATTAAAATTGATAAAAGTTTCGAGTTTATCGGTTTAGATACCAAAGGTATTTATAATGAAGGTTTTGAAGCCCAAGGGTGGATGTATATTTATTATGATAATTATGCTGTTAAAAAAATAGAGTATGAATTGATTGCAGCTTCAGGTCTTCAGAAAACCAGAAGCAAGCGTTTGTTTGATACGCAGCTCAACCATAAGTTGATTTTAGCCTATAGAGACTATAAAGGAAAGATGTATCCAAGTTATATATATTATGAAACCCCAAAATTGGTTAACGTTGGTTTAAGGTCAAATCAAAATGTGAGTAAGGAAGAAGAAGAACGTTATAATAGAGAGGAGCGCTACTATTATACCGTACAAGAGATTTTATTTTCAGAGTTGGTTCTAGATAAAGCAATAATCAAAGAAAGGCTAAACTCAAAATGGGACGCCGATATTTTTGCTCCAAAACCTTATGATAAGTCATTTTGGTCAAACTATAATGTCTTATTAGAAAGCGAAGAAGATGAAAAACTGATTGATGACTTAACCCAAAGAGCAAGTTTGTATAAGGATTAAAAAAATAAACAATTTTACTTTTGAATAAAGAAATCATTTTTATATTTGCAAACCGAAATTCTAAAAGAGAGGAGGTTAAGAGACTATGTTAATAATACCAATTAGAGAAGGAGAAAATATAGATAGAGCGCTAAAGCGTTTTAAGCGAAAGTTTGATAAGACTGGAACAATGCGTCAGTTGCGTTCGCGCAAGCAATTTACAAAGCCTTCAGTAAAGCGTAGAGCTGAAATTCAAAAAGCACAATATATTCAGGGCTTAAGAGACGCTGAAGAAATTTAAGTGTAATGATGATATCTTAGATATATAGAAAATCCCGCAATTTTGCGGGATTTTTGTTTTGTACGAGTTTAAAAGTTAAAATTTTCGTACTTTTAAAATTACCAATAGAAGCACCCTATGTTGTTAGAATCATTTATTGATTATTTATCTCTAGAAAAGAAGTATGCCTTACATACTGTAAAAGCCTATCAAAACGATTTAAAAACCTTTCAGAAATTTCTAAAGCAGCAATGTGATGTCCATGATTTAAAAGAAGTAGACTATACTCAAATCCGAAGCTGGATTGTTTATTTAGTTGGAAAGGAAATTACTAATCGTAGTATAAACAGAAAAATATCATCATTACATACCTTTTATAAATATCTATTAAAGATTGAAGAAATCACTATTAATCCCTTATCAAAACATAAAGCTTTAAAAGTGGCAAAGAAACTGCAAATACCATTTTCGCAAAGAGAAATAGAACACGCTTTAGAGGATTTTAATTTCGACCAAACATTTGAAGGAGTAAGGGATAAATTGATTATAGAAATGTTTTATTCAACAGGGATAAGAAGAATAGAATTAGTACAACTCAAATTGTCTGATGTTGATTTTTCTAAAAAAAACATTAAAGTTTTAGGCAAGAGAAATAAGGAGCGATATTTGCCGTTATTGGATGGTGTCCTTAAAAGTATTGAAGAATATTTAAAATGGCGCAAGGCTATTTTAGTAAATAAAAATAGCACGAACTTGTTTCTAACTAAAAAAGGCGATGATATTTACGAAACACTTGTTTACCGAATTATAAATACCTACTTTAGTAAAGCATCTACAAAAGTGAAAAAAAGTCCACATATATTAAGGCACTCTTTTGCAACACACTTATTAAACCAAGGTGCCGATCTTAATGCTGTAAAAGAATTACTTGGTCATGCTAGCTTAGCAGCTACACAAATTTATACTCATAATTCTATCGGTGAGTTAAAAAATGTTTATGTTAAAAGTCATCCAAGGAGCAAATAATTGCAGTATAAAATCTAATGTTTAACCCTATAAATACCAATAACATGAAAGTAAACACACAATCCGTGAACTTTAATGCAGACCAAAAATTAATAAACTTCATTCAAAAACGAATGGATAAATTAGAACAATATTATGATAAAGTGATAAAAACAGAAGTCTATCTTAAAATAGAAAATACCAGCGGCAAAGAAAATAAAATATTTGAAGCGCATGTTAGCGTTCCTGGAGATAGTTTCGTAGTTAAGAAAATATGTAAGACCTTTGAAGAAGGAACCGACAGTGCGGTAAGTTCTTTGGAACGACAGTTAAAAAAACGAAAACAAAAACTACGAGCACATATTTAGAAGCTCTTCTTATATAAACATTTTTTGAAATAAAAGAATCAATTTAAAAGAAGGTATTTCAATTTTGATGTTATAAAAATAAGAAAAATTTTTCAAAAAATGTTTTGATTAAAAAAATAAATATATACATTTGCAGTCCGTTAGAAATAGCGGACTTTTTTAATGCAAAAAAGTAAAGAAAAAGCCGATGTAGCTCAGCTGGCTAGAGCAGCTGATTTGTAATCAGCAGGTCGTGGGTTCGAGTCCCTCCATCGGCTCAAGTTCTTTTAAAAGATTGATGAAATTATAAATTGGGGAGATACTCAAGCGGCCAACGAGGACAGACTGTAAATCTGTTGGTTTTTACCTTCGCAGGTTCGAATCCTGCTCTCCCCACATTTTTAATGGATTTTAAAGATAATTGCGGGAGTAGCTCAGTTGGTAGAGCGTCAGCCTTCCAAGCTGAATGTCGCCGGTTCGAACCCGGTCTCCCGCT
>JABSPM010000113.1 GCA_013215095.1 Flavobacteriaceae bacterium
TCAAATGGACGGAAGGGTTTCCAACAGTACCCGTAAAAGATCTTGTCATTCATCCACGTGAGCATGATTTAGTTATTGGTACTTTTGGTAGAGCTGCTTGGGTTTTAGATGATATTAGACCACTTCGTGCCATAGCAAAAAACAAAGCCATACTTAAACAGAACTTAGAACTATTTGAGCCACCTATAGCGTATCAAGTAGCATATCAACAGCCAACTGGTAGCCGTTTTGGAGGCGATGCCTTGTATAACGGAGAGAATAGAAACTATGGCGCTATTATATCTTATTATATAGGTCTGGATAACATAGAAGAGCTCAGTGATGAAAAACATTCAAAAATAAATGATTTTGATCATAAAAAGACTCCTGTCTCAGAGACCAAGGCACCTAAAATTAAATGGGACTCAATAAAATTGAAAATCTATGATGGCGAACGCTTAATAAGAACGTTAAAGCGTAAAGCCCCTAAAACCTCTGGTATTTATAAATGGGTTTGGCGTATGGATGAAAAAGGAGCTGATCGACCCTCGCGTCTTATTCAAAAGAGAAAACACGAGCCAGGTGGTATTGCTGTAAAACCAGGGAAATATAAAATTGTCATGAGCTTTGGAAATCAAACCTCAGAAAACATGGTAACTGTAGCTTCAGATCCACGTATTAATGTTAACAAAAATACTATCGATGAAATTTACTCGACTTTAAAAGAGATTCAGGATATGCGCCAAATTACCGCCGATGCCGTAAAACAGTTGGTTGAAAGTAAAACCATAGCTTACGATTATAGTCAAACACTAGCTAATATTAATGAGACTGCATTTAAAGACCATATCAAAACATCTAAAGACATGGTTGAAAAAATAAATAAACTCATTGCTATTTATTTGGGAAAAGAAGATGAGCGACAAGGCATTACGCGCAACTCTCAAGCTAACGTTTCTCAAAGAATTGGAACAGCTAATCGCTATGTTGCTTCGCGACAAAACGGTATTACTTCAACTGAACGTAGATTACTAAAGCATGCCAAAGACGACCTAAAGTCAGCGTTAGACCAAACCAATGCTTTCTACAAGGAAGAATGGAACAGCTATAAAACTACTATGGAAAGTTTAGATATATCGCCTTTTAAAGACACTACTACATTTACTATAGATTAAAAATCTGTATATTAGAACTTATATGATGTATTGCTACAATATTGTTTTTTGATCGCCCAAAATAATGCTAACATAGAATTTAAACCCTATTAGGAATAAACCACATTATATCACATTAAAAGTGAGATTTAATCGCTAAATTTGAGCTATATCAGCCTAATAAAATTAAAAATGACAGACACGCTAAATTATAAGTACAATTCCAGTTCTAACTGAGAAAAAAGGTAAGGATAATCTTTTGCTTTCAAAATTTAATGAAGTTGATAAGGGAAGTTCTCCTTGATTTTGACTATTGATAGAACCAATTGGAAGTTTGGGCAAACTGATATCAATATTTTCATGCTTGGCATCGTTTACAAAGGCGTAGACTTCCCGTTATTATTTACTATGTTATCCAAACGAGGAAACTTTAATAGTAAGGAGCGGATCGAGTTTGTCAACCGCTTTATCAAGCTTTTCGGCAAAGAGGTTATTAATCTATAGTAGCAGATAGGACGTTTGTAGTGGGGCGATGACTAGAGTACCTTAACCATAACAAGATCAGTTATTATACGATTTTCGATTTTTTATTTCGCATAGAAAGCATTTAAATAATGTTTGTTAGCGACAATAGATTTTATGTTTTCTTTAGTCATACTTTCGACAAATTCTTTTAACCAATTTTTTAATTTTTTAGGTTTTCATAAATATTATTTTTAAATCTTTTTTTGATATACGCCCATACTTGCTCACAAGGATTTAGTTCTGGTGTATACAGCGGTATTCTAAGGAGTTTAATATTATCAGGTATTTCGATATCCTTAGTCGAATGAAATCCTGCATTATCAATTACAACTATTTTAAGTTCCTTAGGTTTATGTTTTGACAATTGTTCTAGATAGTTATGGAAAATATCTTTATTGACATTTTCTACCTCTAGCACCATACTATCTCCATTTATTGGCGAGTAAGCTCCATAGAGATAAGTATTTTTAAACTTATGTTGAAACTTTACCTTCGGTGCGACTGCTTTAGCTGTAATAATTGTTCCTACATGGGTTTTTAACCCAAAACGAGCGTCATCCTGAAAATATAGATTTACCGAGTCATATATATGTTTATTTGCTATTTTAATGATTCCACAATATTCGTGGTAGAACCATATTTTTTATTATTTCTTGAAAATTTACTTCTTGGTTTTTCAAGATGTTTAATTTTCGAAAATTAAAGCCTATACTTCTAAATAATGATCGAATTTCTTTATAAGTGCAATTTGGACTTAAAACTTTATAATATTGAGAGTTGACGAATTGAGCATCTTCAATAAAAAAAACACCTTCTTCCTTTTTATAATATGAATTTACGAATGAAACACTTGATTCAATATTTTCATACATTAAAATATCAGATAATAGAATATTAAAGTCTACTTTTTTTTCCATAGATATACGTTTTAGTTGTAAATAACATCATCAATAAATACTAAGTTTATATAGGGTAAGCACTTGTTGAACGTATTTCCATAAGAGCTAGATGAAATCCTAAGTAGAATAAATCAGAATAATTTCCTTTTGAAATTGTTATTACAACAAACTCAAACCCATCATAATTAACAAATTCAATTATTTCAAAATTAGTTCTATAGTTTTTGTTATAGTTATCTATGAAGCTATGATATAGATTTATGTCTTCATCAACTGATGCCATCACTATGAATTTATACTCTTTATCTATAATTATAGGTGTGTAATATTTTTTGTTTAGATTTTTTGTTTTAAGAATAAAATTATCGTAGAAATCTCCCTGTAAATAGATTTTTTTATTTAAATCACTCAAATTCTTTTTCTCTAAATATTTTTCTTTTCCTTTGTAATAATCTATCCAATAAGGATTTGTGTTTCTTTCCTTTATTTTTTCATCAATCCTTTTATCATTATAATATAATTTAAAAATTATACTTTTTCCTAAGTTAAAAATACCACCTGATATAAAATCATAGACATCTTTATTTTCTAGATAAAAATTAGGTGTATCATTTTTAAATAACTTTTCTTTTGAGAATACGTCACTTACAAAGTAGTGTGTATATTCTATATCTTTTTTGGCAATTTGTTTTAGATTAAAACGAGAGATAATAGAATTGCTTTCAAAAGATGAAAACAAAATATTATCAAAAATAATTTCTACTTTCTTCTTCATTCTTTGATTGTTTTAGTAACCAACTCTAGTACCATCTATTAGAATTATATTTAAATTTGGAAACATTTCATTAAATTGTTGTACTACTCCTTGACAAGATACGCAGTAAGGATTCTCAGATATAATTTTTATAGTTCCCATAACATCTTCAAAAACATCACCCAATTGAGCTTCAGGCTTTAGATATTTTGCTAATCTATTTAACATTCTGTATTTGTAATTCTAAACTTTCTTTTTCCATAATTCCTGGAACTTTTGTCTTCTAGTATTATTTAAATCAGTTTGCTTATAGTTTAAATAAAATCCTAAGTAAAATAAATCTTCGTAAAAAGCTTTCGAAACTTCAATAACAGCAAAGTCATGGTATTCAATAATAGTAAATTCTATAACTTTAAAATCGGTATTATATTTGGTATTATAATCTAACAATAAGTCATTGAAAATTCTATCATGATTTTTCTATTGTATTAAATTCAAAATATTTTAAATTTAGGCTTCTATTTTTATCTATAAAATTTTCTAGATAATTTTTGGGTAAGTGCAGCATATGCTTTTTATCCTCTTCATTTTTTTTTTCCTTTTCTTCCTCGTTACCAACCCAAAAATCATCTGCATCTCTTTTTTCTATTTCTTTTGATAAAAACAAATCATTTTGCTTTATAGTATATATAAGATCTGTTCCAGATGGCCCATTAGATAAAAAATTATATACATTATTACTTTTTAATGAAAATTCATAATCATTAACAATGATATTTTCTTCAAAAAAAGGGTTTCTGAAAACATATACAGCAAATTGCTTATTATCTATTTTAAATTTTTCATAAGGTAGAAATATCTTATTTTTTGAATAGTTATCTACTATATACTTACGAACTTCAAAAAGCTTATAATCAAACAAAATTT
The DNA here is from genome assembly GCA_013215095.1 of Flavobacteriaceae bacterium. Taxonomy (GTDB): domain Bacteria; phylum Bacteroidota; class Bacteroidia; order Flavobacteriales; family Flavobacteriaceae; genus DT-34. Next base: position 4,239 of record JABSPM010000113.1, read on the forward strand.
TTATCTTACTTATCGACATAACAATATTATTTAATATCCAACTCTTGTACCGTCTACTAATATGATATTTAAATACGGAAACATTTCGTTAAATTGTTGAACCACACCTTGACAAGATAAACAATAGGGGTTTTCTGATACAATTTTTAAAGTACCAGTTATGTTTTCAAACACATCTCTGATCATTCCCCCATCTTTTAGACAGGTTTTGTATTAAATTAAGTTCAAGTTATATTTCATTTACGCTGCATTTTGTTGTTTAGTCAAATACCTTTTAAAAGGTATTTGATTGTCAATTCCTTGGTGTCTTCTTTCATTGTTATAATAGTTAAAATACTTTTGGCATTGTTTATATAAATCAATTCCAGATTCTGGAGGATTTAAGTATATACTTTCATATTTAA
>JABSPM010000114.1 GCA_013215095.1 Flavobacteriaceae bacterium
GCTGAAAGACTAAACGGCAAAATACAAGAAATAAAAACAGTAGGCAGAGGCTATAGAACTTTTAAGAACTTTAGAAGCGCTATTCTCTTTTTTCATGGAGGACTTGATCTATACCCACACAATTAATGGTAGAACCAAAAATGTAAACATCTACATATCTAAAATCAATAATTAATTCAAAACCATAACGTTTTATTGATGCGTTATGTAAGATGAATCTATGGCGTTGTGTTGGATACTTGCAATAGTTTGCCATTATAATATTGATGCCCATTTAGTGCAAAATCAAAAATATATTTTGCCATTTGTAGTGCTGTTGTTGGTGCTTGATATCCTGGGAATGCTTCTTCTAGCATTTCGGTTTGTACCGCTCCCAAAGCCAACACATTAAATGCTATTCCGCTTTCTTTATATTCTTCTGCTAACACCTCAGATAATGTAATTACAGCGCCTTTACTAGAGCTATATGCGACTAGACCGGGAAACTTCATACTGCCTTGTACACCGCCCATAGAACTAATTGTCACAACATGACTTGACTTTACCATAAAAGGTAGTGTTGTTCTAATCATTTCAGCAACTCCAAAAACATTTGTTTTATAGATGTGCTCAAATTCTGCCATTGTGATCGTCTCAAACGGTTTATTGATTAATGTTCCAGCATTATTAATAAGAATATCAATACGTTTCCAATGATTTTTTATAAAATCAACAACGTTACTATAAGCCGATATATCGTTTAAATCAAATGCAAATGTTCTAACATTAGGCAAATTTAAATCCGCAATAGGCGTTTCATTCCTTGACAACGCTAAAACGTTATGACCTTGTTTGGCAAAAAGTTGCACCAATTCATAGCCAATACCTCTACTCGTACCTGTTATAATAACGTTTTTATTCATTAGACAACTTTATTTCTTGTGTAGCTGTCTGAGTAATTTTTTCAACTGCTGGAATCAATTTATTAATAATATTAGTGAGAAAATCAAAATTTATTTGAGATACCTCATCCTTTACATGGTGATAGTATTCAAAATTGCTAAGATCGCAAGCAGAAATCGTATGACTCGGAATTTCCATAGCCCTATAAAAAGGGTAATTATCGGAGCGTTTAAACAGGTTTTGTTTTCTTGCTATATCAGAATCTCCAATGCTATTAGAATTGCTATAATCATTCATTTTTTTTGCTAAGTTTGACTTATCATAACCCGTCAAAAACACCTCGTATTTCTTATCTTTTAGAGGTACTCCTAGCATTTCGAAATTTAGCATTGTGTACATATCCATTTTTTCATTTCTCAAGTGATTGGCTAAATGACTTGATCCTTTTAAGCCAACTTCTTCTGCAGAAAATAGCGCAAAAAGTATACTGCGCTTATTGCTTTTTGTTTGTGCAAAATAATTAGCCATAGCCAATACTGTAGCAGTTCCAGAAGCATTATCATTTGCTCCATTGGCTATAGCATCATTTTCAACTGATTTTGCGTTAAACCCTATATGATCATAATGCGCTCCTAAAATAACCAATTCGTTTTTGAGTTTTCCGTCATTTCCAGGCAAAAATCCGACAACATTAAACGCGTCTAAGCTATCCACTTTAAATTCATTTCTATATGTTTTGAAATACGGTTTTACGCCATAAGACTCAAATTCTTTTTCAATAAAATTTGCTGCTTTATCTATCCCCTTGCTTCCAACTGCGCGGCCTTCCATATCATCTGAAGCGAGATACTCAACAACCGCTTTTATATCCGCTTCAGAAATCTTTAATTTATTCAATTCTACTTTGGTATCGTTTTTACAACTCACTGCAAAAAGCACAATTAGCATTATTTTAAGTGATTTTTTCATGTATTTATAGTGTTTATTTTTAAAGTTTAAATATAAAAAAACCTGTTTCTTTCAAAACAGGTTTTTTGTATTATTCTTATTTTAACGAAAAGTGATCATTATATTAAGATCGTTACAGGATTTTCAATATATCCTTTTAACGTTTGTAAAAATGCCGCACCAGTTGCACCATCTACTGTTCTATGATCACATGCCAAAGTTAACTTCATTGTATTACCAACAACAATTTGACCCTCTTTAACAACTGGTTTTTGAACAATTGCACCAACAGAAAGAATTGCTGAATTTGGCTGATTAATTATAGAGGTAAAACTTTCAATACCAAACATACCTAAATTAGAAATTGTAAAAGTACTACCTTCCATTTCTTGCGGTGTCAGTTTCTTGTTTCTTGCACGCCCAGCATAATCTTTTACAGCAGCCCCTATTTGAGGTAAGCTTTGCTCATTTGCAAATCTTACTACTGGAACTACTAGTCCATCGTCTACAGCTACTGCAACTCCTATATGAACATGGTTATTCAATTTCATTTTATCATCAAACCACTGTGAGTTTACTTGTGGGTGTTGACGCAAAGCTAAAGCAGTCGCTTTAACAACAATATCATTAAATGAAATCTTTGTATCAGGTAAAGAATTAAATTGCTTTCGGAAAGCCATTGCGTTATCCATATCAAATTCCACATTTAAATAATAATGTGGCGCAGAGAATTTGGATTCGGTCAAACGCCTAGCAATAACCTTACGCATTTGAGAATTAGGTTTCTCATCAAAGTCCTCTTGTCCAGAAGGCACAAATTTACCAACTGTTGCCGCATTTACAGCTGCTGGTGTAAAGTTTTCTATGTCTCGCTTTATAATTCTTCCATTCTCTCCAGAGCCTTGAACATGCGATAAATTAACCCCTTTTTCTTCAGCCATTTTCTTAGCTAATGGCGACACAAATATACGTTCATTTGAACTAGGCACTTGAGCTACGACTGCTGGTTTCTCAGCTACAACAGGAGACGTTTCTTTTTTAGGCGCTTCTAATTTTGGTGCTTCATCTTTAGCTGCTGTTATAGGTCCTGCTACAAAGTTATTCGCAATGCTTGTAACGTCTGTTCCTTTAGGTCCTATAATAGCCAACAAGGCGTCTACTTTTGCCGATTCCCCTTCTTTTAAACCCACATATAAAAGAGTTCCAGCATTAAAGGACTCAAACTCCATTGTCGCCTTATCGGTTTCAATCTCTGCAAGAATATCGCCCTCATCAACAAGATCTCCTACTTGTTTTAACCAAGTTGCTACGGTCCCTTCTTCCATCGTATCGCTTAGACGTGGCATCGTTACCACAGTAACATCTTCAGGAATTTCTAAAGGACTTGCTGTTGCAACTGCTGCGTCTAATTCTTCAACTTCATTTTCTTGAACTAAAGGTTTACTTTGAGAAGTGCTAGATCCATCTAATAGCCCCGAAATATCCTCACCTTCTTCACCAATAATAGCCAAAAGGGCATCTACTTTAGTAGTTTCTCCTTCCTGCACACCAATATGAAGTAATGTCCCTTCATGAAATGACTCAAACTCCATCGTAGCTTTGTCTGTTTCAATCTCTGCGAGGATATCACCCTCTTCAATCTTATCTCCGACTTTTTTCAACCATGACGCCACAGTTCCTTCTTCCATGGTATCACTCAAACGCGGCATTGTAATTATTTCTGCCATAGCTTATAATTTATGTGGTATAAACGGATAATCTTCTTGCTCATATACAGTATCATACATTACACTTTGATCTGGCCAAGGTGAATTCTCTGCAAACGCTTCACATTCTTTAACTAATGCTTTAACACGCTTATCTATTACATCAATATCATCTTGAGTAGCATAACCTTTTTCTAATACAATGTCTTTCACTTGTGTAATAGGGTCTATTTTTTTATACTCTTCTATTTCGTCTTTTGTTCTGTACAACTGAGCGTCACTCATAGAATGGCCTCTATATCTATAGGTTTTCATTTCTAAGAATGAAGGTCCTTCTCCACGACGTGCTCTTTCCATAGCTTCGTGCATAGCCTCGGCTACTTTTACAGGATTCATACCATCTACTGGCCCACTAGGCATTTCATATCCTCTACCTAATTTCCAAATGTCTGTATGGTTTGCTGTACGTTCAACTGAAGTTCCCATAGCATAGCCATTATTTTCACAAATAAATACTACTGGTAATTTCCAATTCATCGCCATATTAAATGTTTCATGTAACGACCCTTGTCTTGCTGCACCATCTCCAAAATAACATAAGGTTACCGCACCTGTTTCATGGTATTTATCCCCAAATGCCATTCCAGCGCCTAATGGAATTTGACCACCGACTATTCCGTGACCGCCGTAAAAGCCATGTTTTTTAGAGAAAATATGCATTGAACCTCCAAGACCTTGTGATGTCCCCGTGGCTTTACCATATAACTCTGCCATAACTCTTCTCGGATCTACACCCATTCCTACGGGTTGCACATGATTTCTGTATGCGGTTATCATTTTATCTTTTGATAAGTCCATTGCGTGAAGTGCTCCTGCCAACACAGCCTCTTGACCATTGTATAAGTGAAGAAACCCTCTTACTTTTTGCTGAATATATACTGCAGCTAATTTGTCTTCAAACTTTCTCCAAAATAACATATCCTCGTACCACTTTAGATATGTTTCCTTAGTTATTTCTTGCATTTACTGGGTATCGTTTTTAGTTTAGCGAACTACAAAAGTAACACTTTGAATGATATTGCAAAAAGAGTTGCTAGTTAAATTTAATTGAGAGCACATATTAAAGGACTCCTTTATCAAAAACCAAAGGTAACAAATTAGCCAATGAATTTGACTTTACTACCTTTCCTGTTTCGCCCATAAAATAAATCTCAATAGGCTCATTTTGCTTTACCTCATATTCTGCTATTGCCTGCCTGCACGCACCGCAAGGAGGAATTGGACTTGTTGTTGGATGATTTTGAGATCCCGCAATAATAGCCATAGTCTTTATCTTCTGATTTGGGAATTGCGCTCCTGCATAATAAATTGCTGTACGCTCAGCACAGAGCCCTGAAGGGTAAGATGCATTTTCTTGGTTACTACCTGTTACAACAGCATTGTTCTCTAAAACCATCGCTGCACCGACTAAAAATTTAGAATAAGGAGCATAAGCTTTCAACCTTGCCTGACTTGCTTTTGACATTAAGTCTTGAATATCTCCTGGTAATTCTTGTAGGGAATCATAAACAAATAATGTCGATTCTATTTTTAATTCCTTCATATCGTATGGTATCTAGACAAAAAAACTATTGCATTACACAATAGTTTTTTTTATCTCTATTATATTTTCTAATTAATACTCTGTGTATTCACCATCCATTATATTAAATGACAAGGAAAATCTTAAGGTATTTTCTAAAGGACTTTGAATTTTGGAGGCTGAAAACAAATAGGACAAATCTATTGTAGTCATTTTAAACTTAAACCCTGCTCCTAAACCAAAAAACTTACGAGATCCTTTATCTTCCGATTCATTAAAATATCCTGCTCTCAAAGCGAAAGCATCCTGGTATCTATACTCAGCGCCAAGTGCCCAAGTAAATTCTTTAAGCTCTTCACTGAATCCGTCTGGTGCATCACTAAAGGATTGAAACACGCCACTCAAAAAACTAACATCTTGAGATTTACCCTCAATGATAACTCCAGTTCTTATCGCACTACCAACAGTTTCCTCTCCTAATTCTGGTTCATACACACCATTTCCGTTAGTATCTTCATACTCATATTCATCACCAACAATCGGCGGTGTTGGCACTAATAATTTGGTTACCTCACCAGTTAATGCAAGTGTATTATACTCATCCAAAATAAAATCGAAACCTCCTCCTAACCTCAGGTTTGTTGGTAAAAAGTTTTCTCTCCCAGCATCATCGTACTTAATTTTTGGTCCTAAATTTTGAATTGCAAATCCTAGTCTTGTACGGCCATTAAAATCAGCATAAGCCTCTTCTTCACTCTGATAATATCCAGCTATATCTGCTCCAAAACTACTAGCAGCACTAGCATTTGGATCTATTTGTTGTATTTTCAAATCTGATCGAATATACCTTAAACCAACTGCCATAGAAAATTGATCTGCCAACCTTAAAGAATACGATACATCTACGGTAAGTTCATTTGGCTTTGCAATGGTAGCTTCCGAAAATTCATCTTGTACCAATTCAATTTCTCCTAATGAGAAATATTTAAAACTCGCTCCAATTGCACTTCCTTCATTCAATCTATTAAAATACGTAAAGTTTCCTAAGAATATATCATTAACCAACTTACTCAAATACGGTGTGTAACTCACAGCAAATCCAGATTTTGTTTCTGAAAAAGCATATTTCGATGGGTTCCATTGTTGAGAAAAAGCATCAGCAGAAGTTGCAACACCTAGGTCTCCCATACTTGCAGCTCTCGCGTCGGTCGCAATTAATAAGAACGGTGTTCCTGTTGTAATAACTCTACTGTTATCTGGATTAGACTCTATTATTGTGGTCGGGTTTTGTGCATTAACATGCATGACACAACCTAATATAAATAATGCTAAAATGTAGTTTTTCATGTTTATTAATAAATTAAATACTATTTCTTTTACTATAATAGTGTAATTCAACAAATATAATTTTTTCTTACAGTATGACAAGTTTTTCTATTTTTTCTACTTGTTTATTTAGTTGAGTGGAACGAACTGTTAGTTTATATACATATACACCTTTACCAATTCGGTCTCCAAAATCATCTCTTCCATCCCATACAATATCTCTGGAAAGTGACGAATTAGAACAACAATTATCATTAATATTGGTTTGTGAATTTAAGGTTTTTATAAGTTTGCCAGAAATAGTAAATATCTGAACTGAAACGTCCAAAACATCCGAACTATTGTGATTGAACCAAAATTCTGTATAATTAACAAAGGGATTAGGATAATTTAACACATTGGTAATCACCAATGATTCACTCTCATCATGCACTACAAATTGAATTTCAGTTTCTGAGGAATTATTATAAACATCCCAAGCTTTTAAGGTTAAAGTATGTAAGCCTGGCTCCAAGTCTCTTAATGGATAGCTTAAGGTTCCGTTTTGATAGTCATCGACATTAGTCAAATAATAGTCATTAAGTTTGAATGGGTTTGTTTCATCACCATCAACAATTGCTACAATATCGTGTCCAATGCCACTGGCTGTATTAATTCCATTTTCATCATATAATTTAGCAAAGATTGAGGGCGACGCATTGGTTACGCCTCCAGAAACAAAACTATCATCATTCATATAAAGATTTATCAAGGGACCTTGATTATCTTCGGGTGCATTTTCGTCTACACCTCCTATTTTTATATCTAAATTAGCTCCTGTTTTATCATTAAGTTGCCCGTCTTCTTTTGCATAAAAACTAACCTTTCCATTACCTACTGGAATTCCAATATCTCTAGGAACAACAAAATCAAACTCAAATTTACCATTAGTTATACTCGCTTGTCCTCTGAAAATAATTTCTCCTAGAGTTACAAAATCCATCTCCAACAAAGATCCTCCTGATTGCACTCCATCATTACCTAAAGTAGATCTCTGAATCTCCTTATCATAAATTGTCGCCGTTAAAGTTCCATTATAATTATTTAAAAAATTACCCTGATCATCGGTAATCTCACCTTCAATTTTTGCTGTACTTAAGGCTTCTAAAACCTCTGTCCCATTTTCTATAGGCACATCATTAACTCTGGTCAATACAATATTGGGTTGTGGGATTGCAAGCTTCATTGCTGGATCGCCAATAAAGAAGACTATTCGATTTTGAGATATTCCTGAAATAGCTGGGTCATTTTTGGTTCTTCTTAATGCTTCAGCCATTGAAACATAATCTGTAGTGCCATACCCAAAAAGATGTTCTCCTAAAATTTCATTAAACGTAACACCAACAGTTGAAAAAATTTGTCGTGTTGTTGTAATCAGAGAAATAGCACCTCCATCTTTATTCCAATATAAATATTCTCCTGCCGTTGGTCTATCAGGGTTATCAAACTTGGTATACTCGCAGGTTACCGTTACAAAACAATTTAATCTACAATTATTTTGAACGTCTTGCGCATTAATCTTATCAAAGACGCGCTCACCTGCCAGACCGTCTTCTCCTCCATGTCCAAAATAATTTCCAAGCAGCACTCCCACTTCCATCCCTGTAAGGATATCTTGATTTACCTCAGGATATCTTTCACCACCAGCAGTAGCTTGCTGCACATAGGCATCTGCAATTATTTTTTTCGCATTAATAAATGGTTTATTTAGCGTAATTTCATCAGCTATACTATTAGATGTTTCTTGCAATACAGCTTCCCAAGACACATCTACATCATCTGCAATAAGCAAAATATTATTTCTCCAAGCACCAAAAGAAGCCTCAGAATAATAATTTTCAATTTTATCCACTAACTCCTCAGCTCTTTGGGGGGTGTCTGCAAGTATTCTTCCTATTGCTATATCTAATCTATCGGATGTCGTCATCTGCCCTTCAGTGTCATCCATCATTCCAAAAAAGTCGTCAGCCACAAATGAGCCTGACAATATAAAACTTGGATAAGACTGCCAAGAAGGCACAACATTAGTATTTCCAGATATACGATCTTTGTAATCATAAGATCCGTCACCAAACAGACAAACATACTTTAATCGATTCGCCTCAGAACTTGCATTATCATAAACATATTTAATTACATTTCTTATTGCAGAAATATCTGGATTTCCTGAACTAAATTCCATATAAATTTGATCTAAGGTCAGTACTTTTACATTAAGGCTATTTTGTATGCGATTAATTTCTGCCAAACGTTGTGCTTGAGAAAGCATGTCATTCCTAGTAATTATAAGATAATCTACATCTTCAAACTGTCCTTGGTCATTATTAAAAATTGTTCCTTTGATATTTTGATTATTCACATAAGTCCCAGATACTTTTAAAGGATCATAATAGTCACTCGGATCAATAACCACGTATTCTTTTTCCTGACCCAAATCGCCTTTAAAACTAAAACTATTATCTGAGTTCTGATTCGCTTTTGCCGTTATATTATACTTATCTGTAATGTCCCACACTTGAGAAACTGAACTCGCATTACTAATATTATACTGCCCAATGCCTTCCATTGTAAGGATATCATTATTTATCAATTTAAACTGCAAATTATTATGAACCAAATTTTCTCTAGCCTCTAAAGAAATATAATCTACATAAGCAGAAGAAGATGGATTCCCTCCATTGTTATAGTCCAACGAAATGGTAACATTTGGAGAATTCACATAAATATCACCTTCATACCATCGCTCTCCAGCAAGAACAGTATAATCAACAGTCACGAAAGGCTGAAACTGCACAACTTGACTCCCATTAGCAAACATAGTCATATAAGTACTAGTCTCAGAGGTCGCTGCCACGTAGGCTTTTAAACGCACTGGAGAAGTCGTATCTATATTGGGAAATTCAAATTCAAAAGATTTTTCGTTCTCAATATTAAAACGATCTCCAAACCATCGTCTTCCCATGTTTGCTAAATTGTAATCATCAACTTCATGAAATTTATAACTATGATACGACGATATCGTTTCATTAACCTCACCTGTAGGCTCTTGCATTGGTTGAATTCGTTTTCCTAAATCAGTTCCAACGGTCACATAGTAATAACTCACTTCTGAATACGAGTTAATATTTGTATTACTTTCTTCATTATAGCCTTTTACCCCTTCGGCATAGAACAAAATATAATCACCATCATCAAAAACCCCATCCTCTTCTCCGACAAACTGTATTGGGTTTTCTGTTAAATCAAAAGGATAATATTCAGCATTTGCCATTGGCAACATTTGACCACCTTGACCAAAAACTTTTATCATTCGCGGATTTACATTGGTATCTAAACCAAGGCTACTTAAAAAACTTTTAGACAACCTATACACTCCTGTTTCCTCAACCGCAAAGCGATACCAATCTCCAGATCTTAAAACCGAATTTACAATACCCTGCTGCGGTGCGCGTTTTTGACCAAAATTTCCAAAATCATACTCCAAGGTAAAAGCTGTAATTTTTTTATAAACGCCATTATCATTAATAATAGGCACAACCTCAATGAGTGCGAATTTCTCTCCTCTACCATTTACATTACTCAGTTTAAAGCTTAGTTTATTTGGAATAGTCTCCAATTGAAGATCAAATAAATCTTCTTTAGAAATAACCTCAAAGCTTACATTGGATAAACTTGCGCTTGAAGCGTTTAAGGACTTTCCTACTTTCCATTGTTGAAAAAAAGTTAACCCTTTTTCATATGTAAATTCATAGCCACTTTTAAAGAATGGTATTTTATTTTGAGAAATAGAAGTGACTAAAACTTTCGCATCTTCCCATTCTATAACAAAGGTCTTTTTTTGTGATAAAGACATCAATGGCAGCAAAAAAGCTAGTAATATTAGTGTTTTATTCATAACAAACTTAACGTCGTAACATTAGAGATATTATAGTAATTTAATTTTTGTTCAAATTTACAATAATAAATTATCAAACATACCGTTTTAAAAAAACAAAATTGAACAAAACTCAAATGAAAAATCCGATATAACGCACAAAAAACAGGATTAAACGCATTTAGTTTAACGGAATTTATAAAAAAATGCTTGCTTTATTGGGTATAATCACTATATTGCAGCACCAAAAATTTAATCGACTTTACGAAAAAATCATGGATATGAAAAACACGGCAACGTTAAGAATAATGCTACTTATTACACTTTCTTTATCAATGTTTAGCTGCAACAGAAATTCTAGCTCTAGAAACAGCTCAAGAGCAACTGGTTGGCAAATAAATGCTAAAGAAGGAGGATTTCAATATAACACATCTTTTAAAGAACAAGAAACTGCACCTGGATTGGTATTTATTGAAGGTGGTACATTTACCATGGGTAAAGTACAAGATGATGTTATGCATGATTGGAACAATGCTCCAAATCAACAGCACGTACAATCGTTTTACATGGATGAAACAGAAGTTACAAACATGATGTATCTCGAATACTTAGATTGGATTAAAAGAGTTTATCCGCCTTCAGACCCTCAATTTAAGGCGATTTATGATGGTGCTTTGCCTGATACTTTAGTTTGGAGAAATCGATTAGGATATAGTGAAATGATGGTTGAAAACTATTTACGTCATCCAGGATATGCTGAATATCCAGTTGTTGGTGTAAGCTGGATTCAAGCTGTTGAATTTGCTAATTGGCGTTCGGACAGAGTTAATGAAATGTACTTGGAGCAAGCAGGATATTTAAAACGTGATGCGCGTTTGACAGATGTGTCTGCTGATTCTAACTTCAACACAGACACTTATATCAACACTCCTACAGAGAGTTACGGCGGAAATGAAGATGTTTTACAAGGTGGAAAACGAAGAGGTAGTAGAGGAAATGATTCTACCGGCGTTTATGCATCTCGTGAAACTGGAGTTATTTCTCCAAAGTATAGACTGCCATCTGAAGCTGAATGGGAATATGCCGCTTTAGGCTTATCTGAGCTTAGAAGCTATAACATACGTAGAGGTCGTAAAAAATATCCATGGGACGGGCAATACACTCGTGCTGGAAAACGTCAAATAAAAGGTGATCAATTAGCTAACTTTAAACAAGGTAAAGGTGATTATGGTGGTATTGAAGGATGGTCTGATGACGGTGCTGATATTACTGCTCAAGTAAAGTCTTATGCACCCAATGACTATGGTTTATATGATATGGCTGGTAATGTAGCAGAATGGGTTGCTGATGTTTACCGTCCTATTGTAGATGATGAATTTAATGATTTTAACTATTATCGTGGTAATGTTTATACTAAAAACGCGATTAGCGAAGATGGTTCGGTAAAAATTGTTACAGTAGATTCTATTGTATATGACACTTTAAGTAACGGAAAAGTAATTGCCAGAAACTTACCTGGTGAAATCTACCAAGTCTCTGTAGATGAAAACGAAACTTATTTGAGAACAAACTTCGACAGATCTGACAACCGAAACTATAGAGATGGAGACACTAGATCCTCCCGCTACTTTGATAACTTTGGTGATGATGAAGGTACTGGAGAGGCTGCTGCTACCAAAAAAATGTACAACGCACCTAGACACTCTGTAGAAATAGACTCGACAGGTACTATACTTAGAGAATATGACAAGTCAAACGACCGTACATCCTTAATAAATGACAAAGCTAGAGTGTACAAAGGAGGTTCTTGGAAAGATAGAGAATATTGGCTAGACCCTGCTCAAAGAAGGTATTTCCCGCAAGACATGGCTACAGATTACATTGGCTTTAGATGCGCAATGTCTAGAGTTGGTTCGAAATCTAAAGGAAGAAAAAAGAAAAACTAAACTTTTTTTAACATACAAATAGAGTCCTAACAATCATGTTAGGACTTTTTTTATTACATTTATTTTATGGATATAAAAAAGTTACATGAACACTTCTTAAGCAGTTCGACAGTCTGTACGGACACTAGAAAAATCACAAAAAACTGTATATTCTTTGCACTCAAAGGCGCAAATTTTGACGGTAATACTTTTGCTTCAAAAGCAATAAACATGGGTGCGAAATACGCTATTATTGATGCGATTGAATTTGAAGACGGTGACAATTATATTCTAGTGGATGATGTCCTAAAAACACTTCAAGATCTTGCATCCTATCACAGAAAGTATTTAAACACCACAATCATTGCACTTACGGGAAGTAACGGCAAAACAACAACCAAGGAGCTCATAAATTCTGTAATGCGTACAGCCTACAACACAGTAGCAACAGTGGGTAATTTAAACAATCACATAGGTGTTCCCTTGACCCTTCTCGCTATGGATGAGACAACAGAAATAGGCATTGTAGAAATGGGCGCTAATCACCAAAAAGAAATCGATTTTTTGTGCAAGATTACGCAACCCGATTATGGTTATATCACAAATTTTGGAAAAGCACACTTAGAAGGTTTTGGCGGTGTGGAAGGTGTTATTAAAGGAAAAAGCGAACTCTACACTCATTTAATAGAACATGACAAAACGATTTTGGTCAACACCAAAGATGGGAATCAAATCACACTTACAAATTCCGCTTCTAAACGCATTTTATTTGGTGAAGACAATAGTAATAGTAGTATTCAAATTAAATTTTTAAAAGCCAACCCCTATGTTCAAGTCGAATTTGAAGAACTCATCATTTCAAGCCAATTAATTGGAACTTATAACGCTTCTAACATTTCTGCTGCTATTGCTTTTGGTAAACATTTAGAGATTGACACCTGTCTTATAAAAAAGGCGATTGAAAATTATATTCCTAATAACAATAGATCTCAAATTATAAACAAAAGCTCAAATAAAATTATATTAGACGCCTACAACGCTAATCCTAGCAGTATGACCGCCGCTTTAGATCACCTAAACACGCTTGAGGACAGTAATAAAATTGCTATTTTAGGAGACATGTTCGAATTGGGTTACGCTGCTGCACAAGAACATGACTGTATTGCCAAATACGCCGAACAATTCAACTTTAGTTCCGTATATCTGGTTGGGGCGCATTTTTCAAACACCCGTGCATCTCAAAATAAACGTTTTAAAAGCTTTGAAGACTTAAAACTACACATGGCAAAAATTAAATTCAAAGAGAGTACCATCCTTATTAAAGGCTCTAGAGGGATGGCGTTAGAGCGTGTATTAGATCTTTTATAGCTTCACACTTCTACCCACAGAAATCTCCGCTAAAACATCATTTAAGTTAAGCTCAAATAAAGTACCTTCAACGAGATACTGAAGATATTTAAGGTCGTATTTGCTTACCGAAAACACCAAGTCTTGAAATGGCGTATATAGTAAAATTGATTTGCAATAGGCACTATCACATTGATTTTGGCATGTAGATGGCGTCTCTTTAGCAATCATAATGTCATCTAAAAAAACTACAAGTTCATCTATGGTTAATTTTAGCCCAGTGTTATTAAATACCAAATGTATTTTTTTTTCCAATTCATGAGCGTCCTCATCTGGCTTATTCACCAAATACGTCACACCAATTTTATTTCGCTTTAAAACGTTGATATCACTCATAGCATTATTGGTTTTTACACCACCTTTATAGTTAAAACATTGTATCATATTTGAACCTTAAAGGCAAGCAACAGTTTCCTAAATTAAATGGATTGCAAAATTATAAAAATTATTTTTATTTATTCTAAATAAAAAGAAAATAAACTTAGGTATAACATCTTAGCGGTTAAAAACGTCAAAAAAAAAGCTTCTCATGACTGAGAAGCTTAATAATTGTGGGCGCGAAGGGATTCGAACCCCTGACCCCTTGGGTGTAAACCAAGTGCTCTGAACCAGCTGAGCTACGCGCCCTTTTCAATAGGACTGCAAATATAAGTCAGTTTTTTAATCCCACAAATATTTTAAAGAAAAAAAACTAAATAATTTCTGCCACTACAAAAGTGCTTCCTCCAATATATATAAAATCTTCGCAAGCCGCATTATTCTTAGCTTCAATAAATGCTTCGCTTACAGAATTATAAGCATTACCACTATAATTTTGAGCTTCAAATTCACCTCGTAGTACATTAGCATCTAATCCACGAAACACATCAGGTTTACAAAAATAATAGGTCGCATATTTTGGAAATAATTTGATTAAGTTCTCCAGATTTTTGTCATTTACAACCCCTATAACCATGTGAAGTCTAGCATAGGGTTCTTGTTGTATCTGTTGTAGTGTATAAGACAATCCCTCTGCATTATGAGCAGTATCACAAACTATTCTTGGATTCTCCTGTATAATTTGCCATCTTCCTAATAACCCAGTATTAGGAACTACCTTAGACAAGCCTTCTGACAAATGATTATTTGTAATATGGTAACCATAATCTCGGATGAGATTAATCGTCTGCATAGCCGTTTTAATATTGTGGTGCTGATAGCTTCCTTTTAAATCCGACTCTAAAGTATCCCTTATGAATTGATCTGCATAATATATAGATGCCCGATTTTTTTCTGCAATCCTATCAAACACAGGTACGGTCTCATCCTGCGTTTGTCCAATAACAACGGGCGTATTTGGTTTTATTACTCCTGCTTTTTCCTTGGCTATTTCTTTTAAAGTATCCCCTAAGAATTGTGTATGATCTAATCCTATGTTGGTGATTACTGAGATTTCCGGATTTATAATATTTGTGGAATCTAATCGCCCTCCCAAACCGACTTCTATAACCGCAATATCAACCTCCTTCTTTGCAAAATATTCAAAGGCAAGTCCGACAGTCATTTCAAAAAAAGACAAGCTATTAGCTTCAAAAAACGCTTTATTTCTTTTGACAAACTGTATAACAAATTGCTTGCTAATACATTTTCCATTTATCTTTATACGCTCTCTATAATCTTTCAAATGCGGCGACGTATATAAGCCAACTTTATACCCAGCTTCCTGAAGTACAGAAGCAATCATATGGCTTGTTGACCCCTTACCATTAGTGCCAGCAACATGTATACTTTTAAACCTTGTTTGGGGATGTTTGAGATGTGATGCTAATTTTATTGTATTGGATAAATCCGATTTATAAGCGGCTTTACCTTTGTTTTGATACATTGGAAGCTGAGAAAACATCCAATGAGTAGTTTCGATATAATTCATATCATTGTCTTACAGTAAAGTCAACTTTAACATAACCTATTTGTTTCATTGGAGCCTTTGCATCTGCTGGCCATTTATGTGATTTTGCAGTCTTTTTGGCCGCTGCATATAAGCAAATATCTCCAGTTGTACCCTTTTTTCCAGGTATAGCCGCTACCACTTCACCTTTCCTATTAACATGAATTTCTACTACTACACGACCTTCTTCATTACAATCTGGCAACACCTTAGAACGTGTTGGTTTTCCACGACCATTTAAACCATAGCCAACACCACCATTTCCCGATCCTGGTTGACCAAAATAGCTTGGAGCGTAAGGATCACCATTTAATTGTCCTTTATCCCCTGGCTGACTATCTGGTCCTTCGCCTCCGGTTGCTTTATCGTCCGATTTACCGATACCTCCAATTAAATTATCTACACTATTTCTTTTCGCTTCTTTTGCTTTACGTTCTGCTTCTGCCCTCGCCTTAGCTTCTGCCTCAGCTTTAGCTGCTGCTTCAGCCTCTGCTTTACGTTTAGCTTGCTCGGCCACTTTCTTCTTTGCTGCCTCTTTTTCTGCCTTTTGCACTGCCATAGCTTCTAGATCATCTTGCGTCATGATATCTTCTGAAGTATCTTGAGGAGACGCAGATGACTCAATGGGTTGAGCCGCTTCCTTTTGTTCTATATCCTTAGGCGTATTTGGGTCGTTAGGGCTATTTAAAGGTTCTGACCTTACAGGTTCTTTTGGTTGGTGCTGTCCACTACCCACATTAGAAGTGCCAAAATTAACAGCGACACCATATTCTTCAGGAGGATCCATATATTTTGGACCAACAACAAAAATGAGTAAGATGAGCAATATTGCTATTAAACCAGTTAATCGCGCTGCATCTTTTTCATGTTTAGTATCAAAATATTTCATGTCGTTACGTCTATTTTCTTAGGGAAAGTTCTCAAAATTTCATCTTTAGTTGGATTTTACAGCTAAAGTCGATTTTATTTTATTCCTATTAGCGATATCCATAATGTAAACCACATGTTTCAAATCAACATTCTCATCAGATCTTATTGTAATGGTTGGAGCGTTTGAACCTCCAACTTTGGCCAAAACTTCAGCTTCCAATTTGCTTTTAGAAACTTGTTTTAGATCTACAAAATATTGTAATTTATTATTGACACTTACCGAGACATTTTTGGTCTGAGTGGTTTTACTTGTTGATTTTGGTAATAATAAATCAATAGCTTCTGCAGAAACTAATGTTGATGCAATCATAAAAAATATAAGTAGTAAAAATACAATATCTGTCATTGAAGACATATTGAATTCTGGTGTAACCTTATTTCTTCCTCGTATATTCATATTACATTGGTTCGTTTAAAAGATCTAAAAACTCAACAGAATTGGCTTCCATTTGATACACCACTTTATTGGTTTTCACAACCAAATGATTATAGGCGATATAACCAACAATACCAACCACTAAGCCAGCTACCGTAGTTGTCATAGCTGTATACAATCCATCTGCCAACGTTTTAATATCAATAGAACCTCCAGAATTAGCAATTTCAAAAATCGATAATATCATTCCAATTACAGTTCCTAAAAATCCTATCATAGGCGCTGCTCCCGAAATGGTTGCCAAAACACTAACATTCTTTTCTAGTCCATACACTTCGAGACGTCCTGCATTTTCTATTGCTGTATTAATATCCTCTAAAGGTCTTCCAATACGGCTAATTCCTTTGTTTATTAAACGTGATACTGGGGAATTGACCTGAGCACATAACATTTTTGCTGCGTCTATTTTACCATTTGAAACGTGATCTTTAATCTGATGCATAAAATTTGGGTCTACTTTAGATGCGGATTTAATTGCAAACAGACGTTCAAAATAAATATAGCAAGCAATTATCAACAACACAAATAATAACAAAATAATTATTTGTCCTGCGATACCGCCACTTTTTATAAGTTCAATTATAGATAATGTCTTTTCTACAGATTCTTCATCGGTAAGTAATTCTGCTCCAACTTGAGCATTTTGAATCTTAGTGCTTAGCATACTATTGAAATATTAATTATTTTGATTATAACGTTGTTTTTAGAATTAAATTATTCCATTCTCTGCGATAAAAATACTATGATCCCCCTAATAAACAAAAAGACCTTAAATAAAAAAGGTCTTTTTGTTTATTTTTTATATTTGAGGGCCTATTTTAGAACATTGCCCTTGTAAATAAAAACATTAATGCTCCGGCTAAAAAGCCTATTAGGGCTAGCCAAGAGATTTTCTTTAAGTACCAGAAAAAGTCAATTTTTTCCATTCCCATTGCAACTACTCCCGCTGCAGAACCAATAATTAACATACTTCCTCCCGTTCCAGCTGAATAGGCTATAAAGTGCCATAATTGATCATCTACTGGCTCAGAAAACATTCCTAAACTTGCTGCCACTAGAGGCACATTATCTATTACTGCTGAGCCAACACCTAGCAATAACACTACTAAATCTGAAACTTGAGTTCCGGCCAATTCAGTGCCTATCATTGGAGTAGATTCTTTCAGTGTACTTGCAAAACCAAATAGCAATCCTAAAGATTCTAGCGCAGCTACTGCCATTAATATTCCTAAGAAAAATAAAATACTTGGCATTTCAATTTTTGATAATGAGTGATGCACTGGACTGTGATGCGCATGTTCTTTACTTTCTTCATTATCAATATTACTTAAACTAAACTTAGAGCTGCTATAAATCTCAGCAAATACAGCCACTACACCCAAAGCTAACATCATTCCTACATAAGGCGGTAAATGCGTGATTACTTTAAAGAAAGGCACTGAAACAATAGCTCCTAATCCTAAGAACAACATTGTAGAACTGAATTTACTTTTTGGTTTACTATCACTCTCCTCCATGTCTAAATTTCCTTTAAACACTGGTAAAAATGATGCGATTAATGATGGGACAACCATACACACAAGTGATGGTAATACTAGGTAAGTTATTAGCTTTCCTGTAGTTACCTTATCTCCAATCCACAACATAGTTGTGGTCACATCTCCAATTGGAGACCAAGCACCCCCAGCATTTGCCGCAATAATAATTAGACCTGCGTACCAAAGTCTAATATTTCTATCCTTAACAATCTTTTGAAGAATAGATATCAATACAATTGTAGCTGTAAGGTTATCTATAATAGCAGATAAGATAAACGCTAAAATGGAAAAGACCCATAAAATACGTACTTTACTTTTCGTTTTAATAAAACTTTTAATCGTAGAAAATCCATCAAAGTAATCAATAATTTCAACGATAGTCATAGCACCCAAAAGAAACACCAAAATCTCACAAGTTTTACCCAAATGATGTAATAAGGTTTCTTCCATCATGTGCATTTTACCCTCGTGATCCATTTCTGAAAAACCAGAAACAAGTCCATGTGCAGAAGAGTCGAACCATTGGGTAAAATTATCAATACCTAGGGCTATTAACGCCCAACTTATTGCCATCATAATCAATGCTGGAATAAGTTTATCTATTTTTAATGAATGTTCTAGGGTAATAGCCAAATACCCAATTACAAATACAATTATAATTGCTGCTTCCATAGTCTATTGTAATTCGAAATTATATTAGTTCTTTTAATGCAATCTCAAAGGCAGTCTTACTGATTTCTATTCTACTCGAATTTTTATCATACACTCTTTGAATTGCTTCTTTAATCACATTTGACGTGTCTTTGAAAATATCTTCATCAGTCATTTGTACTTTGCGCTCCATAAAATAAGCGAAGACTCTAGCCATACCACAATTTGAAATAAAATCTGGAATCAAACTTACTCGCTTATCTGTATGTTCCATGATTGGCCCAAAGAAAATCTCTTTATCTGCAAATGGCACATTAGCTCCACAAGAAATAACTTCTAGTCCTGTGTCAATCATTTTATTAATTTGATCTTGAGTAATTAATCGTGATGCCGCACAAGGTGCAAATATTTCTGTTTCTAAAGACCAAATTCTTTCATTCATTTCTTCAAACGGAATCAAATTATCATGTACCAAATTATTGCCGTTTTTATTTAAATAAAGTGCTGTGATTTCTTCAAAAGAAAAACCTTCTGCTTTAATTAGTCCTCCAACAATATCAATAATACCAACAACCTTAGCCCCCATTTGTGCAAGATAAAATGCTGCAGCGGCGCCTACATTTCCAAAACCTTGAACGATGGCTCTTTTTCCTTTCACATCACCTCCATATATCGCATAATATTGTTTGACAGCTTCGGCAACCCCGTACCCTGTAATCATATCTGCTACGGTATATTTATCAGTCACATCTGGTGAGTAATTTGGGTTTTCGAGTACCTTAATAACTCCTTGTCTTAATTGACCTATACGATTAATCTTATCTGCTTCTGTTGGTCTAAAGTGACCGTTAAAAACGCCCTCTTGAGGGTGCCATACTCCAGATGCTTCGGTAATAGGTATTACCTCATGAATTTCATCTACATTTAAATCTCCTCCAGTTCCGTAATAACTTTTTAATAATGGAGAAACCGCTTTATACCAGCGCTCTAAAACCCCTTTTTTTCTCGGATCTTTTGGGTCGAAATTAATTCCTGACTTAGCACCTCCAATATTTGGACCAGACACTGTAAACTTCACTTCCATCGTTTTAGCTAAGGATAAAACTTCATTCATGTCTAAGCCTTTACGCATTCTTGTTCCTCCTCCTGCTGCTCCTCCTCTAAGAGAATTTATAACAGTCCACCCTTCGGCTTCTGTTTCTGGATCTTTCCAATTAAATACTATCTCTGGAGCCTTGTTTTCGTACTTCTGAAGTAAATCTTTCATTCAATTTAATTAGTTGATTGGAAACAAATATAAAAAACAATCCATTGAAACGGTTAAATTTAACTGGTTTTTATTCGGAAAATTTTTCCCGATGAATGGTCTTTAAAAGCTCCTGTTACACTGCGCAAACAATTGATTTCATTCCGCAATTTCAAAACCCCCAAAAACCCAAAAATAATTGCTTCTTTATATTCTATAATAGTAGCATCTGGGATCTCCATATTCAACGGTTTTTTACCACTGATACACGCCATAAGAAAAGTGTTATAAGCCCCTCCACCAGTAAATAACACTCTCGAATTCATTGGTATAACATTAGAAATCTGTAATGCTGCATGTTCCACCATTGTTCTTAAAATATTTTCGGTTTTCATATCATAGCTATCAATTAATGGAATCACCGAATTTTCAACCCATTCTAAGCCCAAGGATTTAGGAGGGGGCTGTTGATAGAATTTTAAACGATTTAAATCTGCTAACAATTCTAAATTTAAGGCTCCTGATCTAGCAATATTACCACCAATATCATAGGACATTCCAAGTCTTTCGGAATATCTATTTAATACAATATTAACTGGACATATATCATATGCCACACGCTCTTCTTCACGTTCAAAAGAGATATTAGCAAACCCTCCTAAATTAAGGCAGTAATCAAATTCCGAAAACAATAAGCGATCTCCAATCGGAACTAAAGGTGCACCCTGACCTCCAAAATCTACATCTTGCACTCTAAAATCACACACAATTTGTTGTTGCAACACCTTTGCTAAGTGCTCCAAATTTCCAATCTGTTTGGTGACACCTTTTTCAGGTTGATGAAAAACGGTATGACCATGAGAACAAATAGCATCAATAGTCTTAATCTTAAAGTCCTCAATAAATCCGCTGATGACACGCGCCAAAAACAGTGTGTAATCTGTATCCAATTGCCCCAATTGCTTCGCCTCATAAGAAATGGCTTGCTTTAATTTCTGTTGCCATTCTTTGGAATAAGGTATCGTTTTAGAATGATGTATATCAAATTTCCATCTGTTATTTTTTGTAAAAGTCACATAACAAAGATCTACACCGTCCAAGGAAGTTCCAGACATAACTCCAATAACATGATACATGCTTCTTTTCATATTTGTAAAATTAAAAACCTTTATTGAAAATATCGTATTTATAAAGTATCTTTGCAACTCTTTTTTACGAATTTTATAAAAAACAATACAATGGATTTTAGCCTTACTGAAGAACATATAATGATTCGCGATGCCGCGAGAGATTTTGCACAAACAGAATTACTTCCAGGAGTAATTGAACGTGATGAAACACAAAGCTTTCCAGGTGAGCTTGTAAGAAAGATGGGGGAACTTGGTTTTCTTGGTATTATGGTAGATCCTAAATATGGTGGAAGTGGAATGGACACAATTTCCTATGTGTTAATCATGGAAGAATTGTCCAAAATTGATGCCTCTGCCTCTGTAATGGTTTCTGTAAACAATTCTCTAGTATGCTACGGATTAGAAGCTTATGGCACCGAAGAACAGAAACAAAAGTACCTAACAAAACTAGCTACGGGCGAGTATTTGGGCGCTTTTTGTTTAAGTGAACCAGAAGCCGGCAGTGATGCTACCTCTCAAAGCACTACTGCTATTGATAAAGGCGATCACTATATTTTAAACGGAACAAAAAACTGGATTACCAATGGTGGACGTTCTGATGTTTATCTGGTCATTGCGCAAACAGACAAAGACAAAGGACATAGAGGAATCAATGCGTTCATTATAGAAAAAGGAATGGAAGGTTTTGATATTGGTCCAAAAGAAGACAAACTAGGAATTAGAGGAAGTGATACACATACACTTCAATTTAATGATGTAAAAGTTCCTAAAGAAAATAGAATTGGAGAAGATGGATTTGGGTTCAAATTTGCAATGAAAACACTCTCTGGTGGTCGTATTGGTATTGCTTCTCAAGCTTTGGGAATTGCTGCTGGTGCTTATGAATTAGCATTAAAGTATTCTAAGGAACGAAAAGCCTTTGGAACTGAAATATGCAACCACCAAGCTATTGCATTTAAATTGGCAGACATGGCCACTGAAATTGAAGCTGCAAGACACCTTGTAATGAAATCTGCTTGGGACAAAGACCAAGGTAACAACTATGACATGTCTGGAGCTATGGCAAAGTTATATGCGAGTAAGGTAGCTATGGAACAAACTGTAGAAGCCGTTCAAATTCATGGAGGAAATGGTTTTGTAAAAGAATACCATGTGGAGCGATTGATGCGTGATGCAAAAATCACTCAAATTTATGAAGGAACTTCTGAGATTCAGAAAATTGTAATTTCTAGAGGTGTTTTAAGAGATTAACATAGCGAATAAATGTAGACAAAAAAGAGGCACAAGGCCTCTTTTTTGTCTACCTAACTCAATGTTCAGAAAAATTTTACAACTGAAGGACTGTTTAAAAAGGCATCCATACCGTGGTATAACAGCATCTCAGTTTACAATGCTTTTTCACTCCACTCATTTTATAAGTATTCAAAAAACTACCAAAAACAAGAAAATCGCAACATCATTGCCGTGAAGTTTTAGAATACTTTTTATTGAAAATCTTAATTTATCTCTGTTTGGTATTTACATGCCATCACAAATTAGACACATTTCACTGAAGTACTTCAGAATAATGCCATATGGTAAGTGAAAGCGGGAGAAAAACTTAATACTGCTATTAGTTTAAATACCTCTATTACTGGAATAGGTAAAATTACAGCTCTTTATTTAACCATCTTCACCAATATGTTTACACGCTATGAAAATCCCAAACAATTGGCTTGTTATTGCGGTGTTGTACCTTTTGAATATAGTTCAGGAACTAGCATAAGAAAAAGGTCTAAAGTAAATCATTTGGTAAATAAAACACTAAAAAAACAATTACACCTTTGCGCTTTAGTTGCCATACAATATGATCCAGAACTCAAAATTTATTATAATAGAAAAATAGAAGAGGGTAAATCTAAAATGTTAGTTATTAACAATATGAGAAACAAACTTGTCCATAGAGTATGTGCTGTAATTAAAAAGCAACAGCACTATGTGAGAACTGTTGCTTAAATTTTATCATTTTTTATTTGTTTTTATAATGGAAATCTGGGCTAGATGGGGTTATCAGCTAATTTACTATACTACCACTATTTTTTTAAAAAATCTAGATTCGAATCCATTTCTATATTAATTGTTTCTAAAGCTTTTTTTGCTAAAAACCTAGAGTTTTTCCATAAAAAATTTGATTTAAAATTTTCTTTGTCCATGAAATCATTTATTACTATTTCATCAAAAATATTATTAAGGATCAACATGTAATTCTTAAAATCAATGCTTTCAAATTTATTTTCTATTTGTTTAAACATATTATACGCATGACCAAATATTTCAACCAATTCAGTAGGATAATCATATTGTTTACCAATAAAATCAATTTGAAACCTAAAATCACTCCCTAAGAGTTTTAAACTGTTTATTAAAACCTTAAAAGCTATATCTTCTTCTCTATTCAATCGAGGACAAACAGGCAAAGGAACAGTTACGTTTAATTTCTAAACTTGATACTGATGATAGAGCTATTATCTTTAAAATGATTGATAAAATACCTACTTCTAAAAAGTTTAAGAATTTCTTTTCTAAAAATGTAGCTTCACTTTAAAGCATAAAAAATCCACAACTTTCAATGTGGTTTTATTTTTTCAAAATAAGTAACATTTAATTATAATTAAGAATAATATTGTAAGTCTTTGATATTTCGTTATTATCAAACTCAAACAAATAGACTTTAGAACTACTAAATGTTGTTAAGTCATCATAACTATTATCTTTCTCTTTTGTAAAAACTTCTGCCATTAGATAATTGTTTTTAGGCTTTGAGAAAAAAATCTTATACTTACTTTTAGATGATGCCTTATCAATAATTTTATTTAATAGGTAATTATAGTTATTGACCTTATTATTTATAGCTGTTAACGAATCCAACACCTTGTCCATATTAATATTTTTCTCTTTAGCTATTTCTTCAGAAAAATTAACTATATCAATATTTACTAATGTATCAGACACATCCAAAGAGCTTTTATACTCATTAGATACATAATCGTATACTTTGCTATATTTTAAGCTATTACTATTCTGTTTAGATGCAGAACAGGAACTTAAAAAAATCGTAAAAATTAGTATTATACTTTTCATTTTTAAAATTCTATAAATTGATGAGCT
Source organism: Flavobacteriaceae bacterium (assembly GCA_013215095.1). Taxonomy (GTDB): domain Bacteria; phylum Bacteroidota; class Bacteroidia; order Flavobacteriales; family Flavobacteriaceae; genus DT-34. The sequence goes on from JABSPM010000114.1 coordinate 24,695, forward strand.
TTAGTTGTTGGTGTGCCTGTTGCTTTAGATTTGCGATTATTATTTAATGCTCTATAAGAACCACTATCAAAAGGCACGTATGAATTTCTTCCAATAAATTTTCTTACCATATATGATTTTCTTTACCCATAATCTGCGCCTAAATCAGCTCTATATTAATTAACTCTATCAACAACACCTCCTGTTCTACCAAAAGCACTTTTATTATCTCCAACACTTAACCCTATAGCAGAATCATGCATTTCGTGCATAAATACCCTACTATAAAACCATTGTTTCTGAATTTAAGTTTTTAGAGCCTTTAATAAAACCATCGATTTGCTTTGGCGCCATATTTATTAAGAGGTCACCTCTTGGCGCACTTGATTTATTATTTATCCTCGCATAACTCTGTTTCTTGTCATCTATAGCTTTCATTAAATCTAATCTTGCCTTATAACTCCCTGTATCTTTTGCATCTCCATTACCATCAATTTCAAAGTTCACTACCTCATTCCCTTCATCATCTTGTAAATAAATTAACTGCCCTGTTTTATCATCAACGGATAGTTCTAATCCAGTTATTTTGGATAAACTATTCACGATAGTCTCTGTATAATTAGTCTTCTTTTTTTATAATAAGCCATTATAGATTTTAAACTAATACTATCTCTTGCTACTTCTCTATGAAGAATAGGATTATTTAAAGAGAATTGATAAGGTGAGTTATTTCTATACTTTTCAGCAAACCTATCAATCTTATTAAAACGTCCAATAACAAGATCATACTCTCTCCATTGATCTGCAATTGTATTGGTTCAGTCTTCTATAAATCGGACTTTAACGTTCTCTTATTTCAATTCTAATTCATTTGTTTTCTCTTCACCACCAAAACCATATTTGTGGTCAGTGCCATTTATAACATTATTGTAACCCTTATGTTTCAGCCCAAAGGGATAGTAGTTTAATTCTCAAATTTTTGCTTCCTTTTGGAAAAATTTTTCCAGTAGTCATCTCCAGATGCCTTATTGTTTAAAAAATCTTCCAATGTTATTCCCTTCATAACGCGCTTAAATACGATTACTTCATCATTGTTCTTAAGTGAAAAGGTATTAGTATCAATTCTTTCAAAAGCACCGCTTTCTCGTTTGTCTTTATTATTAAAAGAGGTTTTATATAATACCCCTTCTTTTATTTCGTAATTTAATTCAGGTGACAAACCAGAAAATGTGTTATAATCGTAGAACTTATCCTTACTTATAAAAGTTTCCACATAATAATTAACATCACGAGAGGTATTGCGATGGCTAAACCAGTTTCCTGTGATGTCTATATTAGCACTTCCGTTTGAGTCACATGAAGAAAAGCATAAAAATAAGCATATGGTAAATAAAATTGATTTCATAATTATATTTCTTATTTGGATCTATTAGATCGCTATGTATATTTAGATTTTAAATCTTATCGAATATTCCTAAAAAGGGTATCCTTTACAATTTCAAGCTTAAGTTATTTATAGTCTCATCCTATTTTCAAATATAGTTAAAAATTGGTGGAGTATGAATTCCCTTTGTCTCATAAATTCGTGTATTTTTTTTCAGTATCATCCTTAGGTTAAATCCTATATTTTAATTGAGTAATTTAGTAGTAGAGGTGTCATGTACTATCCTAATTCTTAACACCCTAGCTTATTTGGTGATTAATTCTATTACACCCTTAAAGCAACTTTAGTAGCCGATATATGGATGCTGTATCTACCATTTGTTCGCTATATCATTTTTTAGAGGCTTTGTATCTTTCTAAAAATACATCAAAGCATTTCTAATTTAATGCCCTAGATATATTATTTGTGTGGTCATTATATAAATACAATTTTAGAGTAGCTGTAAATGCCTTTAATATCACTAGCGTTAATGCCCATATAGAGAGAACTGCAAATGGTTTTTTCAAAAAAATAATTTATGATTCATTTGTAATAAAAAAACCCTTCATTAAAAAATGAAGGGTTTCAAAAAAGGCGGCGACCTACTCTTCCACAAGTGTAGTACCATCGGCGCTAATGGGCTTAACTTCTCTGTTCGGAATGGTA
>JABSPM010000115.1 GCA_013215095.1 Flavobacteriaceae bacterium
GCTGAAAGACTAAACGGCAAAATACAAGAAATAAAAACAGTAGGCAGAGGCTATAGAACTTTTAAGAACTTTAGAAGCGCTATTCTCTTTTTTCATGGAGGACTTGATCTATACCCACACAATTAATGGTAGAACCAAAAAAATAATACAAATTTGTATCCACTAAAGTTGCATTTATTAGTTGAATTCAAGATGGTAAAGTTAATTAATTAGGATATATTTGTAGTCTAAATTTAATAACTATGTTTTCAGAAAAGGCAAACAGTATATTTCAAGATGCGATAAATACCTATAAGGTTTTAAATACTATCGATCAACCATTTGAGAATAAGTATAGTAAAGATGAAGATCTTATTGCACATTTATTATATAGAAAATGTTGGATTGACACGGTGCAATGGGCTTATGAAGACATTATTAGAGATCCAAATATCGATCCTTTGGGGGCTTTAAAATTAAAGCGTATGATTGATGCATCTAATCAAGATAGAACAGATACGGTAGAATATATCGATAGTTATTTTTTAGATAAGTATAACGATGTTGAGGTGAAGTCTGACGCTAAAATCAATTCCGAAAGTCCAGCTTGGGCTATTGACAGATTATCAATTTTAGCTTTAAAAATTTACCACATGCATTTAGAGACAGTACGAGAAGATGCTACAGATACTCATAAAGATGCTTGTCAGAAAAAATTAAACGTGTTGTTGGAGCAGCGTGTAGATTTATCAACTGCAATCGATGATTTACTAGAAGCTATTGGCAGTGGTGATAAGTATATGAAGGTGTACAAGCAGATGAAAATGTATAATGATGATGAGCTAAACCCTGTGCTTAGAGGTCAAAAATAAGTGCCTTATAGTATATTTAGGGCTCTTTTTATAACACTCAGGTGTCAAAACAAATTAAACATATTTTAGTTATACGTCTCTCAGCAATGGGAGACGTTGCTATGTCTGTACCTGTATTAAGAGCATTCTGTAAACGCTATCCTGAAATTAAAATTACAGTCTTAACCCGAGGTTTTTTTAAGACATTTTTCCGAGACTTGTCCAATATAACCGTTTATGAAGCTGATGTTAAAGGAAATCACAAGGGTGTCTTAGGGTTATATAAGCTGTCTAAAGAGCTTAGGGACTTAGATATTGACGCTATTGCAGATTTACACAATGTATTGCGGTCAAAACTGCTTCAGTCATTACTTTATCCAAAACCTTGTGTTCAGATAGATAAAGGACGTGCCGCAAAAAAAGCATTAGTTGCTGGTAAGAGGTTTGAACAACTGAAAACCTCTTTTCAACGTTATGCCGATGTGTTTGAAAAGCTTGGATTTCCGTTTCACTTGGGACAGCCAGAATTTCCACCAAAAGTTGAGTTGTCAAGTACATTACTTTTACGCATTGGAGCCGCCAAACAAGGATATATTGGCATTGCGCCTTTTGCGGCATTTCCTGGGAAAACTTACGATTTGAAACAAATGCAGCACGTCATAGCGCAATTGTCAAAAAACTATAAAGTTCTGCTCTTTGGTGGAGGAAAGCGAGAGGAAGAATTATTGGAAGTTGTTGCAGGGCAATATGAAAATACTGTAAACCTTGCAGGGCAATTGACTTTAGATGAAGAGTTGGATGTGATTTCTAATTTGAATTGTATGATTGCTATGGATTCTGGTAATGCTCATATCGCGGCAATGCTTGGTGTTCATGTGATTACCTTGTGGGGTGTAACGCATCCGTTTGCCGGTTTTTATCCGTTTTATCAGAAATTGAGCAATGCTTTATTGGCAGATCGTAACAAATTTCCTCGCATACCAACCTCGATTTACGGGAATAAACATCCCGAAACCTATGAAGATGCAATTAATACAATACGAGCAGAAGATGTGGTGAAGAAGGTAATGACTCTTGCTAAAAAATCCCTGCAATAGCGAGGCTTCCTTTCAAACGTTGCCTGTATTAAAATAGATAGTTCCTAACAAAATTAACGCTTAAAATGACGAGTAATATAATTATTTTTGATATGCCCAAAAAATGACAGAGGCAATTAGTAGTCTATTCGTTAAAACGCATAGAAGTGCGCGATTAAACATCATCATAATCTACTGTAAGCTGTTCTGAAGTTGGGTATGCTTGGCAAGTTAAAATTAAACCTTCTGCAACTTCATTATCAGTTAAGATATTATTTTGTCTCATTGTGGCAGTGCCATCAATAACCCGAGCAATGCAACTACTGCAAATGCCGCCTTGACAAGAATATGGCGCGTCTATACCTTCGTCTAATGAGGCCTCTAAAATGTTTGTTGTCTGCGCCATGGTAAAGGTGTCTTCGTCATCATCAACAATAACAGTAATCTCAGTTGCACCACTAGGCACTATAAGAGCTGAATCGACAGTGTCTTTTAAGGGTTGTGTGAATAATTCAAAGTTAATCTGATAGGCATCAAAACCTTGAGATTTCAGGGTTTCAGAAACCGTATCAATCATGGCTTCGGGACCACAAAGGTAAAAGGTGTCAATAGTATGCTCCTTAAACGTGTTTTGTAATATAAAGTTAACAGTGCTTTTGTCAATTCGACCATAGAGGGCATTTTTGTTTTCTACTTGACTAAAGACATTTTGAAGTTTAAAACGCTCCGAGTACTGGGCTTGCAACTCTAATATAGCTTCCAAAAAAATCATATCTTCAGGTGTTTTATTTCCATAAACTAGCACAAAACGACTATGAGCTTCATGTTCTAAAACTGACTTGGCAATACTCATAATCGGTGTAATACCACTACCTGCAGCAAAAGCAGCTATAGTTTTAGGAGCGGCGCTGTTGGGCTCAAAAGTAAAACGACCCTGCGGTGGTGCAACCTCAATAATGTCATGTACTTGAAGTTTGCGGTTGAGATACGTGGAAAATCTACCATTTTCAATCTCTTTAACCGCTATTTGTAATAGACCGCTATTTGGTGAAGCACAGATAGAATACGCTCTTCTAATCTCCTCTCCATTAATGTTTGTCCTTAAGGTAAGGTACTGGCCAGCGATAAAGGAGAACGCGGATTTCAAATGAGCAGGAATCTCAAAGCTAATGCATACGGCTTTTTCTGTTTCGCGCTTAATGCGATTTACAACTAAAGGGTAAAATTGAGTCATTACAATAAATTTATACAAAAATACATTACCAAATATTCAGAATGATTCTTTATTATCTTAAATTACATACCTAAGAATTTTATGCATAAGAAAATTATGCATATATTTGCTAAGGCAATGTAAAAGAGTATGGGAAATCAAAAATTATATAAGGGGTCGTTGCAAACGATTATTTTAAAGTTGCTGAATGAACAGGATAAGATGTATGGTTATGAAATTACTCAAAAGGTAAAAGCATTAACCAAAGGCGAACTTAAAATTACCGAGGGTGCGTTGTATCCGGCTTTGCATAAATTAGAGTCAGAAGGTTTATTAGATGTCGAGGTGCTAAAAGTAGATAACCGTTTACGAAAATATTATAAATTGACAGAGCAAGGTACAAAAGAAACCGTTAATAAATTATCGGAATTGGAGATGTATATACAAACCATGCAAACCTTGTTGCACCCAAAATTAAACCATGGATAATGCGCAAAATTACACAAGACCACATACAATTTATTGATACTTATCTAAAGAAATCTGATGTTGTTTTTGATGATATAAGACTGGAAATGGTAGACCATGTAGCCGCGACTTTAGAGTTAGAAATGGCTAAAGATGAGCGCAGCACATTCTATGATGTCTTTAAAGCTTATATGGTAGCGCATAAATCTGAACTGCTTGATAGCAATAAAAAGTTTATTAAAAATGCTACGAAAAGAGTAGGGAGACATATGCTGAAAAACGCGTGGTCTAAAAATGGAATATTTATTCTTATTCTAATGGCTTTGAGTTTATATGTAGCGCATAACGTATTGGACATAAAAGAGTTCTACCGTCTATTGTTGTATGGGCCATTAGGTGTCCTTTTAATTGCTAGTATTGGAATTAGGTGCTATCGCGTTAATGGAAAACCATTTAAAATAGCTGCTGTGAACGGACTTGTGTTTTGTGGAGGATTTATTTCGCAATTGAATTATTTTTTTCTAAATCCGTTCTATTTCGATGAAATTAGAAATATGAGTCTAAACAAGGTTTATTTTTTTACCTGTTTGATATTATGGTTTGTATCGTTGATTTTTATGCTTACAGCGTTTCAGTTGAGTAAGTCTTATGCAGCGAAATATAGGATTATGCTAGAATAGAAGATTTACAACTTGCTAAAGCGAAAAAAAATAAAAAAACAGCTATGCCAATAACTGAAGCTCAAATACAAAATCTATACAAATTTACAAGACAGCATTTTGTAGAGTATTACGATGTCCAAACAGAGTTGGTAGATCACCTTGCTAATGATATTGAACAAATATGCCTAGAATATCCAGATGTATCTTTTGAAGACGCAAAACAAGAAAGTTTTAAAAAATTTGGAGTATTTGGATTTATGGAGATAGTAGAGCAGAAGCAAAAATCAGTAGGAAAGCGCTATAGAAAATACTTGTGGAGCGCGTTAAAAAAATGGATTAAAATTCCTCACATATTTTTAACCTTACTCTTGTTTTTTACGTTTTATATTAGCTTTAGCAAGTTGTATTTTTTGTATCTACCAGATTTGTATTTGGGTGTTCTGCTATTATGGTCTACCTTTAAAAGTATAGCCTTAAATAGACAATTCAAGCGCATAAAATCAAAGTTTCAAAAAAAATGGTTGCTGGAAGAAATGATATTTAAATAAGCTTCAATGACTACGACGTTTTGTGTAATTCAATTGGTTAGCGTTTTTAATTTAGATGAGGGTAATTTTGCTAATGCGTATTTTGTTTGCTTTATAGCCTTGTTCTATACCATATTGTTTCTCATAACTTATATTAGTCATACGTTGATTCCGCAAAAAGTAGAATTACTTCTAGAGGAGACTTACCCAGAATATAAAATGATTTGAGTATTTTGTAACAATGTTTTTAAGTATAAGACCAATACATTAACCAAAGCCAAAACCAAATATGATATGCCAATTTTTAAGCCTAGAATGGAAACAATTTAGACGCGCTTCTTATTTTCAGAAGGGTCTTGCCATTAAGATATTATTATGTTTAGCCGTTATATATTTTGGAGGTTTAGCAGTTTTTGTGGGTGTAGGCATGTATTTCGGTCTTAAAAAAAGTTTTCCAGATATCGATCCTATAATAATGGTAAATAATTATCTCATTTATTGGATCGTTTTTGAATTAATGCTTCGATATTTCATGCAGCAATTACCAGTGATGAATATCAAGCCATTAATGATTATTCCTGTTAAACGAAATGCCGTAATTCATTTCTTATTAGGTAAAACCATGCTTTCGTTTTTTAATTTTATTTCGTTCTTATTGTTTCTGCCGTTTTCAATTGTACTTTTACTGAAAGGCTATCCTACACTTAATGTTATTTTATGGTTTTTGGCTTTAATTAGTATGACACTTTCTATCAACTTTCTCAATTTTTTAATTAATAAGAATCATACAGCATTTTATGCTATTGTAGGGTTTTTAATATTAAATGTGGCTTTAAAGTACTTTGGCGTTTTTGATAGTACAGCAACATTAGGTGCCGTTTTTAATGGCTTTTATAATCAGCCGTTTTATGCTGTAATTCCTTTGGTTGTTTTGGCAGGCTTATATAGGGCTAACTTTTATTTTATTAGAAGAGGATTTTATCTAGATGCTGAAATTTCTAAAAAAACAAAAGCTGTAACGACTAAAGATTTGTCTTGGATGAATCGTTTTGGGGCTATTGCACCGTTTTTAAAGAATGACGTAAAGTTGATTTCAAGAAATGCAAGGCCAAAACAAGTGGTACTTATGTCTTTCCTGTTTCTGTTTTATGGGCTTATTTTTTATACTCAAGAATCCTATAAAGAGATGCCGGCAATATTGGCATTTGCTTCAATATTTGTTACTGGAGGTTTTTTAATGAGCTTTGGGCAGTTGGTGCCATCTTGGGATAGCGCGTATTATAAGATGCTTATGAGTCAAAATATTCCTTATAGGCAATATTTAGAATCCAAATGGTATCTTATGGTGGTAGTGGTAATCTTGTCATTTATTTTAAGTACACCATATCTTTATTTTGGGTGGGATATTTTTGCAATGATTGTCGCAGGAGCGTTGTTTAATATTGGTTTAAATACATTTATCACATTATTTGGAGGTGCTTTAAATAGGGTGCCAATAGCATTGAATGTAAAAGCCAAAGCGTTTAGTAATACCAATGGATTTAATCCTACGCAGTTGTTAATTGCATTGCCTAAAATATTATTGCCTATGCTCCTGTTTTATGTGCCTTATAAACTCTTAGGTTTTAATGCAGGATTAATTACTTTAGGTTTGAGTGGGGTTTTTGGAATGCTTCTAAAAAATGTATTCTTAAACAAAATTGAACATGTTTATCAAAAAGGAAAATATAAAACAATAGCTGCTTTTACGGAAGAAAAATAATATGACATAATTATGATATCTGTACAAAATTTAAAAAAATCATATCAAAAGATTCAAGTTTTAAATATTGAAAATTTAGAAATTCCCAAAGGCGAAAGTTTTGGACTAGTAGGAAATAATGGCGCAGGAAAAACCACATTTTTTAGCTTACTTTTAGACCTCATACAACCAAGCTCTGGACATATAAAAAACAATGAGATTTTGGTGCACGAAAGTGAAGATTGGAAACCTTTTACTTCAGCATTTATTGATGAGAGTTTTTTAATAGGCTACCTCACAGCCGAAGAATACTTTTATTTTATAGGCGAATTAAGAGGTGTATCTCAGGCTGATGTCGATGCTTTATTGGTGGAATTTGAAGATTTTTTTCATAACGAAATCCTAGGTAAGAAGAAGTATCTTAGAGACTTAAGTAAAGGAAATCAGAAAAAAGTGGGTATCGTAGCTGCATTAATCGGAGCCCCCGACGTTGTCATTTTAGATGAGCCATTTGCCAATTTGGACCCAACAACACAAATAAGATTGAAACAAATCATTAAAAATTTAGCAAAAAATAATGGCGTAACGGTTTTGGTTTCAAGTCATGATTTAATGCATGTTACAGAGGTTTGTGAACGTATAGTGGTTTTAGATAAAGGCGATGTGATAAAGGATATTCAAACTAATGATGCCACATTAAAGGAGCTAGAAGCGTACTTTGCAAACTAGGACTTTTGTTTAAAAGTCTGTGAATTATTTAAATATCTTAAAAAAGATGATTAATTTTAGCCCTCTGCAATAAGTTGCAGAGCTTTTTAGTTATTAAATTACTAAACAAATTAGAGTTGAAGATAGCTTTTAAATATGTAGCAATTAGTGTTTTGACTGCCTTTATGATTGTAGGGTGTTCAAGGAAAAAAGACAAATTTGTCAATCGTGCATGGCATAGTGTAGGGACAGAATTTAATATTTTATACAATGGAAATATTGCCTTAGAGAAAGGACGTCAAGCTCTAAATGATAAATACACGGATAATTATTGGAACATACTTCCGGTAGAACGCATGCAGTTAGATGAACAAACAATGCTGCCAGGGCAATTCAAAAACGCAGATTTTCAGCGTTCAGAAGAAAAGGCTGTTAAAGCCATTCAAAAACACGCTATGAACATCAAAGGCAAAGAGAAAAATCCGCAGATAGATGATGCATATTTATTGCTAGGAAAATCACGTTATTTTGACCAGCGTTTTATTCCTGCTTTAGAGGCATTCAATTATATACTGTATAAATATCCAGAAAGTAATAACATTAATTTAGCAAAAGTTTGGAGAGAAAAAACGAATTTAAGATTGGACAATGATGATTTAGTTATTGAAAACCTTAAGCGTTTATTAGAACAAGAAGATTTAGAAGACCAAGATTTAGCAGATGCAACCTCTACTTTGGCGCAAGCTTATATAAATACCAAATCTTTAGATAGTGCAATTACGCAATTAGAAATTGCAGCTAAAGCAACCAGAAGTGGCGATGAACGTGGTCGTTATCGTTTTATTCAAGGACAATTATACAGCGCTTTAGGTAAAAAAGATAGCGCCAATTCAGCCTTTGATAAAGTCATTGAACTCAACAGAAAAACACCACGTATTTATATGATTAGTGCCGAAATAGAAAAGGCAAAGAATTTTGATTACGCAGTTGGTAATAAGTTAGCGTTGTATGAGTTATTAACTGACTTAGAAGAAAATCGAGAAAACAGACCGTTTTTAGATAAAATTTATCACCAAATAGGAGAGTACCACCGTTTTAACGCATCAGACTCCTCAGCTAAAGCCTATTATATAAAATCAATAAGAACGAAATCTAGTGATGTTTATCTTAGAGCTATAAATTATGAAACCATAGGTAATATGAATTTTGATGATGCCTTGTATAAAGAGGCCGGAGCTTATTATGATAGTACATTGATTAATCTAAAAAAGAACACTAAATTTTATCGTACTGTAAAACGTAAACGCGATAATTTGGATGATGTCATTCGTTATGAAGATGTTGCCCAGCGCAATGATAGTATTTTGGGATTAGTGAATTTGTCGGATCCAGAACGATTAGCCTTTTTTGAGGCATATACGAATAAACTCAAAGAAGAGGCTGAAAAACGAAAAAAATTACTCGAGCTTGCTGAGGCTAAAAAGCGTAATTTAGGGGCAAACGTAGGTGGTTTGAGAGTAGGACAAGAGCTCGTGTCAAGATCATTCTATTTCTATAACCCAACAACAGTCGCTTATGGTAAAAGTGAGTTTTTACAGATCTGGGGAGAACGAGAATTGAAGGATGACTGGAGGTGGTCTATTGTAATGGCAGCAAATTATGGAAATCAAGAATTGGATGCTGCTATAGTTAACGCTTCGGAGGAAGAATTGTTTGACCCCCAGTTTTATATCGATCGTATTCCTGCAGAGCAAACCGTTATTGACAGTTTGTCTAAAGATAGAAACTTTGCGTACTATCAATTGGGGTTAATTTATAAAGATAAGTTTAAAGAATATAGTTTATCAAAAGATAAGCTAACCGCAGTGTTAGATAATAATCCAGAAGAACGTTTGGTGTTGCCAGCAAAATATAATTTATATAAGGTGTACCAATTGCTAGAGCAAGAAAGCGAAGCGGCGTTAATGAAGGAAAATATTATTAAAAATCATCCAGATTCTAGATATGCAGCAATTTTATTAAATCCAAATGAAGATCTTGGCGTAGATGAAAATAGTCCAGATTTTATCTATAGCAAAGTGTACAAGGATTATGAAGCTCATGAGTATGCAACTGTTATCGAAGCATGTGATGCATATATTACCTTGTTTGATGGCGAATCTATTGTGCCAAAATTCGAATTCTTGAAAGCCGTGGCTAAAGCCAAGATTTATGGCTTTAAAAGTTATAAAGAAGGTATGAATTTTGTCGCCTTAAATTATCCAAACACCCCAGAGGGTAAGGCTGCAGAAGACATCATCCAAAAGGTATTACCAGATTTGGCTAAAAGTGATTTTGTGGAAGATAATAAAGCTGAAAATTTCAAAGTGATATACCAGTTTGTGGATACTACAGAAGAAGATATCCAAGCGTTTAAAACCGAATTGGATGCGGCAGTAAAAGCAGTGCAATACTTTGATTTAAAAGTGTCAAAAGATTTATATAATAGTAATACCTCCTTTGTGGTAGTTCATGGTTTAAAAAGTATCGATGGCGCATTTGGCTTTGCACAAATACTAAAAGACAACGATCATGACATTGAAAAGGCATATTTTGCAATTTCCTCAAAAAATTATCAAACCCTACAAATCCATAAGAACCTAGAAACCTATTTAAAATCTCAATAAGTATATAATTTAATAGCAATAATAATTATGTTTTCAGAAAACAAGAAAGGAAAAATGGCGGTTAGCTCTTCTAGCCAACAAAATTCTATAGCAAGAGGCACGAAAATAGTGGGAGATATCACTAGTGAAGGAGGGTTTAGGATTGAAGGTGAAGTTCAAGGAAATATAAAAACACCGGGTAAAGTAGTCATTGGAAAAACGGGTATAATTAAGGGATCTTTAGAAGGTGCCAATGCCGATTTTGAAGGCCGTTTTATAGGAAAGTTAAATTTGTCAGGAACATTATCTTTAAGAGCTACAGCTCATGTAGAAGGTGAAGTTGAAGTTGGTAAATTGGCTGTAGAACCGGGTGCTGTGTTTAATGCAACTTGCAGTATGAGAACTGCAGTTAAAGAATTGGCAGATGGGCAACCAAGATTATCAAAAGCCAAATAATAAAAAGCAGCTCAATAGTTTTGTAAGATTTACAGGTTTGGGGCTGCAAATGGGATTGACCATATATCTAGGCAGTCTTTTGGGCGCATGGCTAGATGGTAAATACCCAAATAAAGAGGCACTTTACACTAAAATTTGTACACTTGTAGCGGTTTTTGGTTCTATGATTTCTGTAATTATAAAAGTAACACGTCAATCTTCAAAAAATAATGATTAAACGTATTTTAAAATTTATTGTAGCGAATAGCTTAATAGTTATAGGTGCTTACCTTTTACATGATTATATTATAAATGTGAATCAAATACCGTTATCATTCGCCTTGTTTAGTGTGTATCTATTTCATGTTATAGCTGCTTTTATTGTTTACATATTAGTTGAAGTCATTGCAGATCATTTACCTAATCAAGCGGGCTATGCATATCTGGCGTCTGTTTTTGTGAAAATGGGGGTTTTTGTGTTGCTTTTTAAAGCAACCATCCTTGCTAATGATCACTTGACTAAGCCAGAACGCTTTTCATTAATTGTACCATTATTTATATTTTTAATGGTTGAAGCGGTGGCAGTAGCAAATGTACTTAAACGAACTTAGGTTGTGTATTGTGGAAGCTTTTATATTGCTCTAAAATCTGTAAGATTTTTAACTAAGGGTCTATCTTTACGGTTTTATTTGTTTAAATCGTAAGTTGGGTCTTAGTCGGCGCATTTTGAGGTTGTTTATACAGCGTTTCCCTAATGCAATATATGTAGTATGGTTTTTTCTTTATATAAACTAGAAAATGAAAGCACAACCAGCAATCTTTACGGCTAATATAAGACCGTCTTGCAAAGGTCTTGTGTCAATTTCTCTAAGACCGACATTTATCCAATCTTAAAACTATAAAAGCCGCTTCATTTGGAAAAGAAGCGACTTCTATGTCTTATCTCGCTCGAAAAAAATTATTGTTTCACTAGCCTTTCATTATGCACTTTCTGACCATCCTCTGATAAAATTTGAACTAAATAAGTACCAGTCTGAAGTTTGCTAATATCAATGCTAGATTGACCTTCATTAGATAATTTTTTAACTAATTTACCTTCAATGCTGTAGATAGATATTTTTTCCCAGTTAACACCATTTTTCATTTTGATGTTAAGCGTCGTATTTGCAGGATTAGGGTATATGCTTATAGCACTACTAAACGCATTCTCTTCTACCGACATCTCTTCAAATTCAGCCTTAAGAAGTTGAAGGCTGTTAAAAACATTCAGTCTGCCTCCTGAAACGGTTTTTCCATCCAAACTAGGATTAGGGTCAACGCCGTCTAAAATATACTGTTTTACCTTTAAAGCAGTTCCGCTAGGGTCATTAATAGCCATCTCTGCAAAAGCTTCGTAGGGTGCAGAATATAGCAGGGCAACAGAGCCAGCAACGTGAGGTGTAGCGCCGGAAGTACCTCCAAAGGATCCATAGCCACTACTTGAGGTTATCGTATAAGTATTCTGTCCGGGGGCTCCAAGATCTATCGTCTGGGCGCCATAACCAGCCTGTTGAAACTTATTATCTTGAGAATCTGTGTTTGTAACACTAATTAAATAATCACTTGGACAAGCTGTAGGTACATCCCCTATGACATCAACATCTTCATTCGCGTTAATCGTAGCGCCACAACTCAAGATTCCTGCGTTACCTAAGCTATCAAACATATTACACCAAAGCGGGAAATTATCTGGATTACCATTGTCTACTCCAAAAGAAGAGTTTGTAACGACTACGAAAGCGCCCTCTGCACCATTAGTTTGATTAAATTTTAATCTATTTTGAAGGGCATAATCATAGGCTTCAACCGCGTTTGCCTCTGTACCTCCAGCACCGATATAAGAGGTAGCCATTATTTTTGCATTCCAATTTACTCCTGAAACACCAGTACCATTATTTCCTTTAGCTCCCATAATGCCTGCTACTGCTGTTCCGTGGGGACCATAAGGTGGTAGATCGTTTGGCAGATCGTCTGAGTCACTACTTGGATACCATCCATTCACATCATCAATGAAACCATTGCCATCGTCATCCACACCATTGTCTGGTATTTCAGCTTCATTTACCCAATAGTTGCCATCCATATCAGGGTGATCAAGTTGATACCCGACATCAACAGATTCGGCAACAATTGTGTGGCCATTTGCAGTGGTACCTCCAGTGGTAATGTCCCAAGCTAAATCTGCATCAATATCTGCATCGCTTGTTTGATAATACTGCCACTGTGATCCAATAAGAGGGTCATTAGGAAGTGTACTAGTACTGTTAAAGTAACCTCTATGCTTTACAATATGATTTTTCTGAGCATATTTGATGTGTTTATTGCGTAAGAATTCATTAATTACAAATTGCTCATCCACTGTATCCGTTGACTCAAATTTTATTTGGTAAATATTTAGTGTCTTAGACAATTTTTTTGAGTCAATTATAGTCACGCTTGGCGTGTCATTTATGAGATTTTTTATGTTGTACTTATCGAAAGAATCGTCTATAGAGATTAGAACTTCTCCTTGTACAAATTCGGCTTCTTGTTTTTGCGCTAGGAGATTAGCAGAAATAGCAAACAAAAACAAACTTAATAATTTAGTGATTTTAATCATTTTTCAATTTTTTTAGCGTTTTTTTTTTAAATACCTAATATTAGGCGCTTAAAGTTAATTAATTTATGCGCTTTTGTATAAAAAAACTAAAAAAAAACAATTTTTTAACACTAGTGTGCTAAATGTTAAAAAAGAGATAAATTAAAATGTGTTATCCTAAAAGTTGATTTATGATACAAAAAATATTTTCTGCAGCTAAACATAAAATTGAGCGCTCAAATCACCCCCTAAGTTGTTAAAAACTTAGATTTTTACCGAGAGTTGTCCTTTGTATTTTTAGTTTTTTAAGCCATAAGTTGGCACTTAATCGGTTTGTTGTTATGTTATTTTAGTAGGGTTTCCCTTATTAAAATTATGTATGATTGATTTGAGCATTGGTTGTGAAAATATCAAAAAGTTTAGCACAACCAATCAAAAGACGTTTCATTAGAGTGTTCATTTTCACTATATGATTTCTTTTGCTATCCTTTAGTCATATAATCATATGGGCTAGCGAACTTAAAATCCACACTAATATCGTCTTTGGTGAGGTGGCATTGAAATTCTTAAGTTGATCGCTAGTGTTTTCTAGAATAGAGTTTGCATCTTCGGTGACTGTAACACCCTTTAACCTATTACAAACAGGCTAATAAAAACACCTTAATAGCTATGCCTGTCTTAATATAGGGTTGATAATAATTGAGATAGACTGTTTAAGTTTTGCTACTGGTGGATCAAGTATAGGCCGCCAAAGGAAGTTGTGAATCATTCGTCTATGGAGCGAAAAAATTAGAGGGATTCAAATGAGTTGACACCCTATTCCTAGGGCGTGTTAGATACATTCTTATTAAGGTGCTTGTTGAATTACGGATTTAGAAGAAAACAAAGCCCAAAAAGGGTTTGTATTTTTAATTTATTGTGTACATTTGCACCGAAATTTAGAGCGCATAAATCTACATTTATAAAAAGGTATGATGGTAGCAAAAAAATCTATCAAGTTTTTAACAATACTAGGAATAGTATTTTCCTCATTAACCACATTTGCAAAAAGTGGTGAAACTTCAGAAAAAGGGGGTCAAGTAAGTACACCAGAACAAATTAACGACTATATAAAACATCACTTAGCAGATTCGCATGATTTTGCATTATTTTCCTATACAAACGATGCTGGAGAGCGTAAGCACGTTGGTTTTCCTTTACCAGTTATTCTTTGGACAAGTAATGGGTTAACGACTTTCATGTCTTCAGAATTTCATCATAATGACGATGGTCATGTGTTAGTAGAGAAGAATGGAATGAAGTTCGCTAAGATTCATAGTAAGATTTATGAGTTAGAGGCAGGAGCTTCTGCTGTAGCTTTTGATGATGCGCATCATGCAACAAATGCCGCAAGAGTTTTAGACTTCTCAATAACGAAGAGTGTATTTGGGATGTTATTTGCTGGGTTTTTGATGTTCTTAGGTTTTAGATCATTAGCAAAAGGTTATAAAAAAGGAGCAATCCCAACAGGTGTTGGTCGTGTATTAGAGCCATTAGTGCTTTATGTAAGAGATGAAATTGCAAGACCAAACATTGGAGAGAAAAAATATAAGAAGTTTATGCCGTATTTATTAACGGTATTCTTCTTTATCTGGATATTGAACCTTTTAGGGTTAACACCATTAGGGTTTAATGTGACAGGACAAATTGCTGTAACAGTATGTTTAGCATTGTTTACACTGGTTATTTATTTATCAAATGGTACTAAAGATTTTTGGGCACATACATTATGGATGCCTGGAGTACCTGTGATATTAAGACCAATATTAGCAGTTATCGAATTGGTTGGATTTGTATTGATTAAGCCTTTCTCATTATTAGTGCGTTTATTTGCAAACATCACTGCAGGGCACTTCGTCGTAATGAGTTTGATTGCTTTAATGATAACGTTAAAAAATCAATTTGGAGCAGTGGGTTCTACAGGTATCTCACTAGTATTAGCATTGTTTATTTCGGTAATCGAAATATTAGTAGCGTTCTTACAAGCTTTTATCTTTACAATGTTATCGTCATTGTTTATTGGTATGGCTGTAGAAGAGCACGAACATCATTAAGAATAGAAAAAGAATTTGTTTAATTTATAAATCAATAATTATGTATAATTTAATTGGAGCAGGATTAATCGTAATCGGAGGAGGAATCGGATTAGGCCAAATCGGTGGAAAGGCAATGGAAGGTATTGCACGTCAACCTGAGGCTGCTGGTAAAATTCAAACGGCGATGATCATCATCGGAGCATTATTGGAAGGTTTAGCATTTGGTGCTTTAATCTTAGGGAAATAATCTCTGGAGAAACAAAAAGGTAAAGCACGTACCTGTAACGGTTGGTTACAGGACGTGTTTTCAAAGATTAAACAACACCTAATAAAAAAGAAAACAAAATATAATGGAGCAATTATTAAATGATTTTTCACCAGGATTGTTTGCAATGCAGATGCTTATCCTCCTTATTTTATTATTTCTATTAGCAAAATTTGCATGGAAACCTATCATTGCTGCCTTAAATGACAGAGAAGAAGGGATTCAAAACGCATTAGATGCAGCAGAAGACGCAAAAAAAGAAATGGAAAACTTGCAAGCAGATAACCAAAAGTTGTTGAAAGAAGCAAGAGCGGAGCGAGAAACCATGCTTAAGGAAGCTCGTGATATAAAAAATAAGATGATTGAAGATGCCAAAGATGAAGCTAAAGCAGAGTCAAGCAAATTGGTAGCAGCAGCTCAAGCATCTATAGAGGCAGAAAAAAAAGCAGCTATTGCTGACTTAAAATCACAAGTCGCTAACCTATCTATTGCTATTGCAGAAAAAGTGGTACGCGAAGAATTATCTAACAAAGACAAACAAGTGAAATTGGTAGAGTCTATGTTAGGAGAAGCAACATTAAACTAATATAAAATGGCAGGAACAAGAGCAGCAATACGTTACGCAAAGGCAGTACTAAGTTTAGCTACAGAACAAAATGTAGCAGATGCTGTGAATAATGATATGAAGCTAATCACTAGTGCCATTTCTGAGAACGAAGATTTAGGACAAGTACTTAAAAGTTCTGTAATCAAATCTGAGATTAAAACGAATATTTTAACTCAGATTTTTCCTAATATTAATGGTGTTAGTTCTAGTTTATTTGAGGTGTTGGTTTCAAATAAACGCATTAACATCTTAGAGGACGTTGCAGCCAAATACACTGTTTTATTTGATGCGCAAATCGGAAAAGAACATGCTACGGTAACTACAGCAGTACCAATGACAGATGATTTGGAAGTAAAAATATTGTCAAAGATAAAAATGCTAACCAACAAGGCTGTGGAGCTCAATAACATTGTAGATGAAAGTATCTTAGGAGGTTTCATCTTACGTGTAGGTGATAAGCAATACAACGCAAGTATTGCTGATAAATTAAACAAACTAAGAAGAGAATTTACATTAAATTAAAAGTTTAGAGCTCTAGAATCTAGAATCTAAAATCTAATATCTAAATATATAAAGATGGCAGAAGTAAAACCAGCTGAAGTATCAGCAATCTTAAAACAACAACTTTCAGGATTTGAAGCAGGTGCGTCATTAGATGAAGTAGGAACAGTATTAACTGTAGGAGATGGTATTGCACGTGTTTACGGACTATCTAATGCACAATATGGTGAATTAGTAGAATTTGAAAACGGTCTTGAAGGGATTGTACTTAATCTAGAAGAAGACAACGTGGGTGTTGTATTATTAGGACCTTCAAAAGAAATTAAAGAAGGTGCTACTGTAAAACGTACTGAGCGTATCGCTTCTATCAAAGTAGGAGAAGAGATGGTTGGTCGTGTTGTTGATACACTTGGGAATCCAATTGACGGTAAAGGCCCTATTGGTGGCGACCTTTATGAGATGCCTTTAGAGCGTAAAGCACCTGGGGTAATCTATCGTCAACCCGTTGATGAGCCAATGCAAACTGGAATTAAGTCTATAGACGCCATGATTCCTGTAGGTAGAGGACAACGTGAATTGGTTATTGGAGATAGACAAACTGGTAAAACAACAGTTTGTATTGATACCATCTTAAATCAAAAAGAATTTTATGATGCAGGAGAGCCTGTATTCTGTGTGTATGTGGCAGTAGGTCAAAAAGCTTCTACAGTAGCAGGTATTGCTAAAACATTAGAAGAAAAAGGCGCTTTAGCATATACAGTAATTGTTGCAGCAAATGCATCAGACCCTGCGCCAATGCAGGTATATGCACCTTTCGCAGGAGCAGCAATCGGTGAATATTTTAGAGATACTGGTCGTCCAGCATTAATTGTATATGATGATTTATCTAAACAAGCGGTAGCATACCGTGAGGTATCGTTATTATTACGTCGTCCACCAGGACGTGAAGCATATCCAGGAGATGTATTCTATTTACACTCGCGTTTATTAGAGCGTGCAGCAAAGGTAATTGCAGATGATGATATTGCTAAAAACATGAATGACTTACCAGAGTCATTAAAGCCAATCGTAAAAGGTGGAGGTTCTTTAACAGCTCTACCAATTATTGAAACGCAAGCAGGAGCCGTTTCGGCATATATTCCAACCAATGTAATTTCTATTACAGATGGTCAGATTTTCTTAGAGTCAGATTTATTTAACTCTGGTGTACGTCCAGCGATTAACGTAGGTATCTCGGTATCACGTGTAGGAGGTTCGGCTCAGATTAAATCTATGAAGAAAGTAGCGGGTACTTTAAAATTAGACCAAGCACAATTCCGTGAGCTAGAGGCATTTGCTAAGTTCGGTTCAGACCTGGATGCAGCAACTTTAAATGTTATTGAAAAAGGAAAACGTAATGTGGAAATTTTAAAGCAAGCGCAAAATGACCCATTTACAGTAGAAGATCAGGTTGCAATTATTTATGCAGGATCTAAAAACTTATTAAAAGACGTACCTGTAGAAAAAGTAAAAGAATTTGAAAACGATTATATCGAATTCTTAAATGCAAAACATAGAGGTGTCTTAGATACCCTGAAGGCTGGGAAATTAACTGATGAAGTTATAGATACTTTAACAAGTGTTTGTAAAGATTTATCAGCGAAGTATATATAATTGTCATTCCTGCTTCGGCAGGAATCTCATTATTTAAAGTGAAACTTAAATAGATTCCGTGGCGCACACGGAATGACAAACAAAACAAATGGCAAACTTAAAAGAAATACGTAATAGAATATCTTCAGTATCTTCAACAATGCAGATTACCAGCGCTATGAAAATGGTGTCGGCTGCAAAGTTAAAGAAGGCGCAAGATGCTATTACAGCAATGCGTCCTTATGCAAATAAATTAACGGAGCTTTTACAAAGTTTAAGTGCTACATTAGATGCAGAATCTGGAAGTAAATTTGCTGAACAAAGAACTGTAAACAACGTTTTAGTTGTAGCGATTACCTCTAACAGAGGACTTTGTGGTGCCTTTAATACCAATGTATTAAAACAGGTAACTAAGTTAACAGAGGAAACCTATGCAAATCAAGATGTTTCTTATCTGGCTGTTGGAAAAAAAGCAAATGACATTTTAGCGAAAACAGGAAAAGTCATTGCAAATAAAAGTGAAGTATTTGATGATTTAACTTTTAGTAATGTGGCTGAAATTGCACAGCTTTTAATGGATAAATTTAATGAAGGCGAGTTTGATAGAATTGAACTGGTTTACAATAAATTTAAAAATGCAGCAACGCAAATCATAATGACTGAACAATTCTTACCAATTGTTCCTGTAGAAGGAGACTCGAATGTAAGCCTAGATTACATCTTTGAACCATCTAAAGAAGAAATCGTAGAAACATTAATTCCGAAGTCATTAAAAACACAGTTATATAAAGCACTTAGAGATAGTTTTGCTTCAGAACACGGCGCACGTATGACAGCAATGCATAAGGCAACAGATAACGCAACAGAATTGAGAGATCAATTGAAGTTAACCTATAACAAAGCACGTCAAGCGGCAATTACGAATGAAATTTTAGAAATTGTTGGTGGTGCGGAAGCATTGAATAGTTAAAGTAAAATAGCGCATTAAATGTTCTGAAAGGAACAGGTGTAAGACCCCTTTATGGGTATTGCAATAATGTTAAGTATAGACATACAGCATAAAAATGCCTTACATTTTAGTAAGGCTTTTTTTGTGGAATACTTTTTGTTTTTTTAGTTTTAAAAAAAAATAGAATACGATGAAATTTATCAAACACATATTTAGCTTATCTGTCCTTTTGGGTATGTTGGGAAGTTTTTCTCAATGCAGTAGTGTAAAGCAATTAGAAACCAAAGCCCCAATGAATTTTGGCAAGGCCTATTTCCAAAAATGGATTGCAGGTATTCAAGGCGGAGGTTCTGGTATTAACTTAGTGATTCCTGTTTCAGAACATACGACCTCTTTAGATAGTGTATATTTTAGAGGTATGCGCACAAAACTCGAATGGACCAATACAACAAGTCCAAAGACTTATATTGGACGTTTTAAAACGGCTCTAAATCAAAAAACAGACATGATCATAAGTAGCAACCCTAAAGACGAGTTTAAAAATAAAGTTCCGGAGGCTATAGATCCGATACCATTTGATTTAAAACCGAGCGAATGTGTGGTAAGCTATACGCATAAAGGAAAAACCAAATACTATAAAATTACAGGGATTATTGAAAAAGATTTGATAGCCTTTCCAAATGCGCTTCCAAAAACGCATTAAACCTTTTTCTTTGGATAGATGTATCTAAATGGCCATGCGGATATGCTCCCAATGACTTTGGGATGTAATTTGCCAAGCAAGCATTATGATTTGTCATTTGTCCATTGTATTTTTAGCCATTAAACAATTTTACTTTGGGTGCATTAAAAACACTTTTTAAACAAACATTTATTTATGGTTTAGCAACTGTACTACCAAGAATGTTGAGTTTTTTATTAGTACGATTGCATACTGGAGAAGGTGTTTTAAACTCTGTTGCAGATTATGGTGATGTATCATTAATATACACCTACTTTGTACTGTTTAATGTCATTCTAGCTTATGGAATGGAAACCGCATTTTTTAGGTTTTTTTATAAAGAAGATGATAAAGATAAAGTGATCAGTACTGCTGCACTATCATTAATATGTTCGTCATTGTTATGCTTTGCTCTAGCATGGTTTTTTAGAGCATCTATTGGAGCAGTAACCAATATTCAAACAGAATATATAGCCTTAGTTATTTGGACCTTATTGCTTGATGCTTTAGTTATTATTCCTTTTGCTTGGTTAAGGGCCAACCAAAGTCCCATAAAATACGCAGCTATTAAAATATTAAACGTTTGTATTAGTTTAGGCTTAAACGTGTTTTTATTGCTCTACTTAAAGGGATTATCTACTACAGGAGGTCTCTTTGAGATGATATATCAACCCAACTATGAGGTGAACTACATATTTATAGCAAACCTTGTGGCTAGTGCTGTAACACTCCTTTTATTACTTCCATTTTATACTAAGGTGTCATTTAGATTTGATGCGGCATTATGGAAAAAGATGATGGCATACGCATGGCCAATTTTAGTAGCAGGAATAGCATTTTCCATTAATGAGACTTTTGATAGAATTTTGTTAGAACGCTTATTGCCCAAACACATAGCTAAAACTGAAATGGGAATGTACTCAGCTTGTTACAAATTAGCCTTGTTTATGACCTTATTTGCTACTGGGTATAGATTAGGGATAGAGCCTTTCTTTTTTAGTCAAGCCAAGGCTGAAAGCCCTAAAAAAAACTATGCTAAAATTTTAGAATTTTTTGTTGTTATAGGATCTTTAATATTGTTAGTGGTAATTGTATTTGCAGATGTTTTAAAAATCATTTTTATTGGTAAAGACTATTGGGGGGCCATGTGGATTGTTCCTGTGATATTATTGGCTAATTTCTGTTTGGGAATTTACCATAATTTATCAGTTTGGTACAAAATAACAGACCGAACAAAAGTAGGTGCTTATATTTCTGTTTTTGGTGCTATGGTCACTTTAGTCCTTAACCTATTGCTGATAAAACATTTTAGTTTCAAAGCTTCAGCTGTTGCTACACTATCAGCTTATGCTAGCATGATGCTCATGTCTTATTTTCTTGGGAGAAAGTACTACCCCATTCCTTATAACATAAAAAAAATAGGACTTTATATGAGTATTTCTATTATATTTTCAATAGTATCTTTCTATTATTTTAGAGCAAACTATTATGTTGGAACCTCACTAATATTAATTTTGTTGGCAACCATTTGGTATCAAGAAAACCAACAAATCAAACAATTACTAAAACGATAATATGACCATAAAAATCATTAATAAATCAGCTCATGATTTACCGCATTACGAAACTGAAGCTTCAGCAGGAATGGATTTAAGAGCAAATATTAAAGCACCCATTACATTAAAACCATTAGAACGTACTATTGTAAAAACAGGCTTATTTATAGAACTTCCTATAGGCTATGAAGCGCAAGTACGTCCAAGGAGTGGTTTGGCGGCAAAACAAGGAATTACGGTATTAAACGCGCCTGGAACTATAGATGCAGATTATAGAGGTGAAATTGGCGTGATTCTTGTCAATCTTTCTAATACAGATTTCACTATCCAAAATGGCGCGCGTGTAGCTCAATTGGTTATAGCAAAACATGAACGCGCAGAATGGATTGAAGTCGAAGAATTATCATCTACAAATCGAGGTGATGGAGGATTTGGAAGTACTGGTACTAAATAACACGTTAAAATTATTCTAATCGTCGTTGGTTGTGACATAAAAAAATTAATTTTATAAGATGCAATTCAAAAAACACCTCTCAAGAGTATTACTCATCGCATGCTTATGCTACTCACAATGGCATTTGGGGCAAGTGGATTTTAACCTTACGCCTAATGATGATCTTGGAAATTATGAAGATGAGTTTCAAGAGCATTTCTATGAAGCACTCAAACAAAAGGGTATTGAGAATTATGACCGTGCGGTAGAGCAACTGCTCAAATGCGCAGCATTAAATGCCGAAGAATCTGTGGTGTTTTTTCAATTAGGCAAGAATTATGTCCAACTCAAAGATTTTGGCGCTGCCGAAACAGCACTAAAAAAAGCAATTGCTTTAAATGAAAGCAATGAATGGTATTTGGATGAGTTGTATGGCGTTTATCTTCAAATTAAAGACTATGATAAGGCACTAAAAACCGTAAAACAATTAGTAAAGTATCATCCGGATTATAAGCAAGATCTCGCCACTCTATATTTTGAATATGGCAAATACCGTTTGGCATTAAAAACCTTAGATGAACTCGATGAAGCTTATGGCGTTGCTAAAGCCCGAGATTTTTTGAGAAATGAAATTTATAATGCTACAGGTGATGATAAAGAACGTATTGAGTATTTGCAAGAGCGTATCGCAAAATTCCCCAATCAAGAAGGTAATTATTTGAAGCTTATTTTTCGATATAGTGAACAAGGTAAAAAGGAAAAGGCTTTTGGAGTAGCAAAACAATTATTGAAGCAACAACCAGAATCGCATTTAGTGCATTTAGCACTCTACAAATTTTATTTGGAAAAAGGAAACCCAGAAGCAGCAATAGCATCTATGAAAATTGTAACCAAAAGCTATAAGATTAAGGCAGATTCTAAGGCTATGGTTCTAAATGATTTTTTGAAGTTTGTAAAAGAAAACCCCCAGTATGAAGACGATTTATTAGAAGTTACCACAGATATAGCAAAAGACCCTACGGGACAATCGCATGCAGAATTAGCACAATACTATTTGCAAAAAAAGAATAAACCAAAAGCCTTAATACATTACTTAAAAGCTCTAGAACATGAAAGTGGTAATTTTAAGATTATAAAACAGGTGTTATTACTGCAAGTGGATTTAGATTTGCATGAAGATGCCGTGAATTTGAGTACTGAAGCTTTAGAGATATTTCCGGCCCAACCTGTTTTGTATTTGGTTAATGGTGTAGCAAATAATCATCTAAATCGTCCTAAAGCAGCTATAGAGTCCTTAGAGATGGGAGTGGATTATGTGATTGATAATGTTATTATGGAAATTGATTTTTACCGCCAACTGGGCATAGCTTATAAGTTAGATGATAATATTGCGAAGTCTAATGCGTTTATAAAAAAGGCAGATACGTTAATACATAAGAATGATTAAGTTTTTGAAAATAGGAATAGGGTGCTTATTAGTGCTGAGTTTTGGCTGTAAATCGGTCAAAACCTATACAAGTAATGGGGCATTGAATCCCAAGATGTCTTCCAAGCAATTAATTAAAGCCCATGCCAAAAATGAGTTTGATTTTAGCACTTTACAAGCCAAAGTTAAGGTCAATTATGTGCAAGGTTCAAAATCACAAACACACACCCTAAGCCTTAGGATGGAGAAGGATAAAACCATTTGGATAAGTGCGACTCTTGCTATGGTAAGAGCTAAAATTACACCAAATAAAGTGAGTTTTTATAATAAGTTAGATAACACCTACTTTGAAGGCGATTTTTCATTAATTAGTCAACTCCTAGGAACAGCACTCAATTTTGAAAATATTCAAAACTTATTAATTGGGCAAGCCTTATACGATTTGAACGATAAGCCCTATGAAGCTGATGTTTTTGACACCTCTTATCTCTTAAAACCAAGACATCAAAACACAGTGTTTGAAATTTTCTTTTTACTCAATCCAGAACACTTCAAAATGAATTCGCAACAATTGGCAGAACCTTTAAAACGCCGTTTATTACAAATCGATTATAAGCAATACCAGGAAGTTAAGGGGCAAATGCTACCACAAGAGATTAAGATTATAGCTGTTGAAGATGATTCAGAAACAAGTCTTAATATGGTGTTTAAGTCTGTTAGTTTGAATGACCAATTAAGATTCCCATTCAAAATTCCTTCAGGGTTTAAAGAAATTGTGATTCAATGATAGCACAGCAGCAGTTTACATACAAAAACCTATTCGTCTTATTAGGCCTTTTCTTTGCGCTAACCTTGCAAGCGCAAAGCAAAAAGCAGAAAGCATTAGAGGAAAAACGCCAGCAGTACAAAAAAGAGTTGAAGCAACTTAATGCCTTATTATTTCAAGGAAAACAAGAACAAAAATCCGTTTTGGTTAATGTAGAAAACTTGAATTATAAAGTTACTGTAAGACAAAATCTAATAGGTATTACCAACCAGCAGGCAAACCTGTTAACTAAAGAAATAAATGCCAATCAAAAACAAATTTCAAAGCATAGAGATAAATTAAAATTACTTAAGGAAGCCTATGCAGAAATGCTTGTAAAATCCTATAAAAACAAATCCGAACAAAGTAAAGTGATGTTCTTGTTGTCTTCCTCAAATTTTCAGCAAGCATATAAGCGATTGCAGTATATTAAACAATATGCAGAACACCAAAAGCAACAAAGTGAAGCCATTAAAGCAGAAACCTTGGAGTTGCAAAAGCTGAATACGAGTTTATTAGCACAAAAAAAAGATAAGCAAAAGCTTATCAATGAAAACCGTTTGGCTAAGACCAAACTAGAAACGGAATTAAAAGCGCAAGAGGATTTAGAGGCCGCTATCAAAAAAAATCTTAAGAAACATTTGGCAAGTATTCGTCAAACCCAACAAGAAATTGATAAACTAGATAAAGAGATAGAAAAAATTATTAGGGCAGCTATGCTGTCCTCGAATAAGAAAGCTGGGAAATCTGCGACCTCAAAAACATTTGCCTTAACACCAGAGCAAAAAAAACTGGCCTCTAACTTTATAGCCAACAAAGGAAAATTGCCCTGGCCTGTAAAAGAAGGTGCTGTAAAAGTGCGCTATGGCACAAGACCTTCGCCAATAGACCGAACCGTTAAAATTAAAAGTAACGGCGTTAGAATTGCTACAAATAAAGATGAAACTGTAAGAGCCGTATTTGATGGGGTAGTTCATACCATTATGACACCAAAAAATGGAAATATGGTGGTCATGATACAACATGGAAATTATTTTTCCGTGTACAAAAACATGTCTAAGATTTATGTTAAAAAAGGAGATAGGGTAAGCACCAAAGAAGATATAGGGAAAGTACTTATGAGTAAGTCCACCAAAGAATCTATTTTAGGGTTTTATATCTATAAAAATGGAAAGCCGCAAAATCCAGCACAATGGGTGTTTAAGTTGTAAAGAGACTTAGCCTTGTCTAAATATTGGCATTGCATGAGATGCTTACCGTAGTAGCCGTGTGTTGTCGTCTTATGCCAACAAGCATTTTAATTGAGCAATTTAGGAGTAGAGATGGTATTAGTACTAATATCGCCTTTTCCATTTGTAAGTACCGTAAAAGTAAAAGGAAGCGTTTTATTCAAGTAATTTTAACTAGGGAAAGTTACTATAGGAAATAAGCTATTATGCAATCATATTCCTCAGATGATAATAATGATACTTCTTCAATAGATGTAACACAAATATAGGGACAATGGTACGATACTTCTTTGTGTAATGATCAAAATAGTTTGGTTTTAACGAGTAGTGGTAATTACACCCATACCTATTCTGATAATGCTTGTGACACTAATGAAAATGATACGTACCAATACATAGGTACTTAGACTATTAATGGTGATAATATTGCATTAAACCAACAGACAGAAATACTTATTGAGTAAGATAACAGCACTAATTCTACATAAACTGAAGGTGTAAACCTATTCTTTCGACATGTAATACGAATTTAACATAAATATTTCGTATATTTAAGGATGCCAAAACAATCGACTTTAATTATTTCAGAGAGTCTTTCAGAACTAAAGACCTTATTACGTAAACAAGAGAATCCAAAAAATCTTTTACGCATACAATCAC
>JABSPM010000116.1 GCA_013215095.1 Flavobacteriaceae bacterium
ATATAAATCTTTAGACGAATTAGAAGCAAAGCTAATACAGCTAATTAAAAACACAAATAAACATAAAGTTAAAAGCATTACTTCTTATCAGTATCTAGTAAATGCTTATTGCGGTATTTTTAATTAAGAAGTGGTATAAAAAAAGTAAAACCCTCTTTATCTAAGTAAATTCCATTTGGGATTGTCTACCCAATTTCCGCGTATTTGCCTATTTGAGATACTTTTTAGTAAAATTCTTCATATCTTTAAAGAAATCGGTAAATTTAACGTAGGTAAAAAGTCTTTCTCCACTAGGCTAATAAAATTAGAAAACGAATACGTTTCTTTAAGTGTTTTCTTCATTATCGTTATTAACAACAAAGCTATTAGTGTTACCCATATCTGTATTTGTATGGCATTTTTGTTTTGCCCATATAAGAAGGTATTGTAGAGGAAAGTTTTACTTGATTTTCTTGAACATTAACTCTATTTGCCAACGTATTTTATACAAGCTTGTAATATTTTGGGCAGGTTCATCAAACAAATTAGTTAGAAAATAATACGCTTTGTTCTTTTCTTGATGATAAAAGCTTACAAGCCTTAATATAACTTCCTTTTCAATCCCATCTTCTCTGTATTTTAAATACTACTTTGTCATCATTTATACAACATCAAGGTGTTACCAATCTAGGTGAGGTATTATTATTTGATAAAACTTACGCTTTATTTGATAAGTGGAACAATAATGATATTTATTTTGTAACCCGTTTAAAGAACAACGCTAAAGAACGTTTTATATAAGAGTTTGATCTAGAAGAAGTCACACCAGATATGATATTAAGAGATGAATCGTGTTCTTTAGCCTCGCTATGGTAAACTTTAACTGGAATACCTGCCTGCATATCTAGCTTTTGGTGACTTTTTATACCGCCTTTTCGTTTGCCACTGCTTGGATTACGACTAACGCATTAAAAAATAGGCTGAAACAGGCTAATTTTAGTAGGGTCTATGCTACGTGATTTTTTATCCATAACTAATTGTTGGTGGCTGTCTGATAAATCTGGGTAATATGTTGTTACCAAATCGTAGTAGATAGCTTCAAATACTTTATAATCCCTTCTTTTGTTGGCATCAGATAGCGTACTTCTATCAGGTGTGTAATCAAATTTATAAGCTGACCAAAAAACGGTTGTCCGCTAAAAAAACCTCAATTATTGCGTTTTTTTTAGCGGACACTAATAATTGAAAAAATAAAAATTGAAAGTGCAATACATGTAAAATTTGGAATTGAATAATACGACACACATAAGCACAATTCTTACACCACCAAGCTCTCGGATATGGTACTTTTCCCTTAAATGGTGATGCTTAGATAGTATATCTTTTAAGAATTGTATCTAATTATAAAATCCACAAAAGCCTAGGATTTCATTCTTAGGCTTTTCAGAATATACGATTTACCACTAGATTATTTTGCAATATTAACGACTCTAGTTTCTCTAATTACGGTTACTTTTACTTGACCTGGGTAGGTCATATCTGTTTGTATTTTTTGAGAGATTTCAAAAGATAAATTTGCAGCTTTTTCATCGCTTACTTTTTCACTTTCCACAATAACTCTCAATTCTCTTCCCGCCTGGATAGCATAAGCTTTCTTTACCCCTGTAAATCCAAAAGCAATATCTTCTAAATCTTTTAATCTTTGAATATAGGAGTCTAATACTTGACGTCTTGCTCCAGGTCTTGCGCCTGAGATTGCATCACAAACTTGTATGACTGGTGCTAACAAATATTTCATCTCAATCTCATCATGATGGGCTCCAATAGAATTGCACACCTCTTTCTTTTCTCCAAACTTTTCCGCCCACTGCATCCCTAAAATTGCATGTGGTGTTTCCATATCCTTCTCCGCATCAGGAACTTTACCAATATCATGAAGTAATCCTGCGCGCTTAGCTAATTTTGGATTTAACCCTAATTCCGCAGCCATAATTCCACATAATTTTGCAACCTCTCTAGAATGCTGCAATAAATTTTGCCCGTAAGATGAGCGGTACTTCATACGACCTACCATCTTAATTAACTCTGGGTGCAAGCCATGAATTCCCAAATCAATAACCGTACGCTTACCTACTTCTATAATTTCTTGATCTATTTGCTTACTGGTCTTTTTAACAACTTCTTCAATACGCGCTGGATGGATACGACCATCTGTAACCAATTTATGAAGTGACAACCTTGCAACTTCTCTTCTTACTGAATCGAAACACGATAATATGATTGCTTCTGGAGTATCATCTACAATTATCTCCACTCCTGTTGCTGCTTCTATAGCTCTGATGTTTCGTCCTTCTCTACCAATAATACGTCCCTTGATATCATCGGACTCTATATTAAATACAGACACACAGTTATCAACCGTTTCCTCAGTACCTATACGCTGAATTGTATTGATAATAATCTTCTTGGCTTCTTGCTGTGCTGTTAATTTAGCTTCTTCCATCTTATCTTGTACATAAGCCATGGCGTCATTCTTAGCTTCGCCTTTTAGAGATTCTACTAATTGAGCCTTTGCATCTTCTGCAGATAAGCCAGAAATAACTTCTAACTGCTGCACTTTACTCTTGTGAAGCTTTTCAATTTCTTGTTTACGTTTATCTAAAAAATCTAATCGATAATTATAATCTTTTAGTTTCTCTGTTACTTCTTTATTTAACTTCTTATTTTTTGCTAATTCTGAAGATACTTGAGATTCTTTATCTCTCGTACGTTTCTCTGCTTCTGCAGTTTTTTTATCTCTAGAAAAGATAACTTTCTCATGTTCAGATTTTAATTCAATAAATTTTTCTTTTGCTTGTAAAATTTTATCTTTTTTTATCGTCTCTCCTTTATTTTTTGCATTTTTAAGAATAGTTTGAGCTTCTTTTTCTGCATTATCTATAATCTTTGAAGCACTGCTCTTTTCTAGAGCTTTTGCTATAATAAACCCAATCACTACGCCAGTAATCAGTCCACCTACAATTAATAAAATTGTGTTCGTATCCATCTTTTAGTTTTATTTATAAAAAAAGCCTACATCGGTTGTGGTTTTGTATAAACTCCTTAAAAACAAGTTTAGGGCTAACAAGCTGATCAAGGATCTGCCCAAGTATTACTACTAGCAGCCTGCTTTTACAACTTCAACTCACCCTTTTTAAAGAATTAACGTTGAGTTTATCAAAAAAATAACCAATGTAGGCAGTAACCATACTTATTTAAAGAACTTAAGAATCTAAATGCAACTTCAAAAGCTCATCCAACGCGACTAACTTCTGTTGAACTTCCTCATTCAAATTCTCTCTATCTATTGTTTTTTGTTCCAATTGAGACGCAAATTGCAAGGCACACATGGCCAATACATCTTGTTTGTCCCTCACGGAATAATTTTGCTCAAATTGACGTATTGCTAAATCAATGCTTTGAGCCGCTTTTCGTAATCCTTGCTCTCGACTTGGTTCTGTAGTAATAGGATACACTCTATTTGCTATCGATAGCTTTATTTTTAGCTTTTCAGACATTAATTACTACGTCATATTATTCAGATAGTTGTGCTATACAATAATCCAACTCTCTAATTAATACATTTATTTTAAGCTTTGTTTCTTTCTTATTCTCGTCACTGCCTAATATTGAATTTGCAAGTTTAAGCGTTTCATATTTATCTTCCCATTCTGACACTGCTTTCGAAAGCCTATCATTCTCTTCTTGAGACTTTGACAAATCAGCGCTTAATCTAGAATTAGTTTGCTTTAAAACTTCAAATTTGTGTAGCAACTTACTAATCCTATGCTCTAAAGAATCTACAACAGTCTCTATTATAATCATTTGCAAACAACAATACTAATTATACAAAGTTAACATACCCATAGCAAAATTACAATTGTTTTACTATAAAATTTAAAACAACTTAATTTTCAAACTGTTACATAACAGTAGGCAAGGTAATTGCTATCAAGTTTGTATATTAATTTCTATTTAATAACTTAGCTCTAATATCTTGTACATGCGAATACTATTTTTATATTTCATATTATCTTGTCAATTACTGATTTCACAAAACCCGTATCCACAAGACTATTTTGGACATCCTCTTGATATTCCTTTGGTATTATCGGGAACCTTTGGTGAGTTGCGTTCCAATCACTTCCATGCAGGCCTTGACATAAAAACACAACAAACAACAGGTTTAAAGGTTTTGGCAGCTGCTAATGGCTATGTTAGTAGAATTAAAATATCCCATTATGGTTATGGTAAAGCGCTATACATTACACATCCTAATGGCTATACTACGGTATATGCACATCTCAAAAAATTTAGTCCAGATATTGAAGCTTATATTAAAAAACGACAATATAAAGCAGCGCGCTTTGAGATAGAACTATTCCCGAAGGCAGAAGAATTGTGCGTTTTAAAAGGTAATATCGTGGCATTTAGTGGAAACACAGGTTCTTCAGGCGGGCCACATCTCCATTTTGAAATCAGAGACAAACAAGAACGTCCGTTAAATCCAATGCTTTTTGGAATCATAGTAAAAGACACTCGGGCACCAATGATTTTAGCTGCATTTGCTTATCCTATTGGGAAAAATGCTCATATCAACAATTCTAGCACTCGCACTAAACTGAGACTTATACCTCAAAAAAACGGAAATTACAAAACAGAAAATATCGCAGCTTATGGGCAAATAGGTTTTGGTGTTGTATCTTATGATCGCCAAGATATGGCTACCAATAAAAACGGAGTAAACAATATTCAAGGAACTTATAATGGCAATACTACAATAGAAATTGACTTTAAGCGCTTCTCCTTTGATGAAACCAAACACCTTAATCGTTTAATTGACTATGAATACTTTAAAAAGCACAAATCTAGAATCCAAAAACTTTTTGTAGAACCCAACAATCCATTAAGCTTATTTAAAAATGTTGACAACCATGGTTATGTTATAGTTGAAGACAGTACTGCATCTATATACAAGGTATGTATTAAAGATTTTAATGGAAATAAAAGTTGGTTAGAGATCCCTATAAACGGTATAAAAAATGACAGTCTTCGTCCCAAAAAAAGACAGGTTACAGACTATTTTTTATACGCATCTCAAGCTACTGATCTTGAAAAAAACAACATCAAAGTTAGCATACCAAAAAACACATTTTACGATGATTTTTTTATAGATTTTGATGTGAATAACGACACACTAACTTTACATACCCCAACAATTCCAGTCCAAAAGCGATTTACAATTGATTTTGATATCAGTCATTACTCTGGATCCGACAAAGACAAACTCTATATTGCCTCCATTGGAAAATATAAAGACAAACTTTACTACACGAACACAATAAAAAAAGGAAATATTTTAAGTACTAGAACAAAAAATCTAGGCAAATACACCTTAGCCACTGACATCGATAAGCCCCAAATAAAACCTATAAACTTCTTTGATGGGAAATGGCTTAGTAAATTTCGATATCTGAAATTAAAAATAAACGATAAGACTTCTGGCATTAAGAGTTATCGTGCTACAGTTAATGGAAAATGGATTTTAATGGAGTATGACTATAAAAAAGGTATCTTAACACATGATTTCAATGATAATATCGTTAATGAAACAAAAAATAATTTAAAGGTAATTGTTACCGACAATGTTGGAAATAGTGCTATTTTTGAAGCAAGCTTTTTTAGAAAATAAAATAATATTCCTCTTGAAATTAAAAACATCACTCTCGTTACTAATTTTTAATGCATTCTTTATAATTGGAATTGCGCAGACAGCAACACTTAAAGGTGTTATTTTAGACGAAACTAACACACCTATACCAAACGTTGGTATTAAAGCTGGAATTGATGGTACGACAAGCAATGAAAATGGTTTTTTTATTCTAAAAATCCCTGCTAACAAGGATGTTTCGGTAACCCTTAGTCATATTAACTTTAAAAAAATAATACAAAGTTTCAACCTAAAGAATGGTCAAGAACTTGAGTTCAATCCAGTAATGAAAATGGACATTGAACAGATTTCTGAAGTTGTAATTAAGGGGAGTAAACGAAAAGCTTTACAAGGTGTTACTACAATTGAGCCAGAACTTATACGAACCATCAAGGGCGCGCAACCAGGTGTTGAGAACTTACTTAAAACCCTGCCTGGTGTAAACATTACAAACGAATTGAGTACACAGTATTCTGTAAGAGGGGGAAATTTTGATGAAAATTTAGTCTATGTTAATGAAATAGAAGTTTATAGACCATTTCTTATACGTTCTGGGCAGCAAGAAGGATTAAGCTTTGTAAATACAGACATGACACAAAATGTAGAATTCTCCGCAGGTGGGTTCCAAGCTAAATATGGAGACAAACTATCGTCTGTTTTAGATATCACCTACAGAAACCCACAGAAATTTGGTATCAACGCAGATCTAAGTTTGCTCGGAGCAAGTCTTACTACTGAGGCTACCTCAAAAGATTCAAAACTTTCAGGTATAATTGGTTTTAGGTATAGAGATAATAGCCTTTTAGTTTCGGCAAAAGAAACTGAAACCAATTATGATCCAAAATTTGTTGATGTGCAAAGTTATTTAACCTATAAATTTTCTAGTAAATTTCATTTAAGTTTTTTAGGAAATGCATCCGTTAACAAATACAATTACCAACCACAGACGAGACAGACCAACTTTGGAACACTAGACAATCCATTAGCTTTATTAGTCTTTTATCAAGGTCAAGAAAAAGATGCGTATCAAACCTATTTTGGTGCTTTTAAAGGCACATATTTTGCAAATGATAATCTAGAACTAAAACTTATTGCATCAACCTATCATACGACTGAAGAGGAATATTTTGATATTTTAGCGCAATACCGTCTTGGTGAGGTCAATAGCAACATTGGTGATGAAAATCTTGGCGAAGTTGAGTATAGCGAAGGCATTGGTTCACAAATAAGTCATGCACGTAATGATTTGGATGCGTTAATCTCAACTGTTGAGCATAAAGGCTCTTATAAACTTAATGGACATATTTTAGAGTGGTCTGCAAAATACACCAAAGAAGATATTAGAGATCGTATTGTAGAATGGGAAGTTATTGATTCTGCTGGTTTTTCTATAAACCCACCTGATACTGGTAACTTTAACAATCAACCCTATACAGCATACGAGGGACCGCTGGTACCTTTTCAAAATATAAGAGCAACCAATAACACAACAATTGACCGAATACAAGCTTACGCACAATGGAGTAAACGCACAAATATTGAGGATAATGAATTCTTTTTTAATGCAGGTGTGCGTTTACATAATTGGAATGTGAAAGGTGAGGGAATAAAAAACACAAGGCAAACCGTGTTTAGTCCAAGAGTACAATTTGCTATTAAACCGAATTGGAAAAAAGACATGCTCTTTAGACTTAGTGGTGGATTATATTACCAACCTCCTTTTTATAGAGAATTGAGAGGTTCAGATGGTGCGGTTAATTCTGATGTAAAAGCACAGCAATCTTTTCATTTAGTGCTGGGAAATGACTACAGCTTTGAGATGTGGGAGCGCCCATTTAAACTCGTCTCAGAAGCTTATTATAAAATTATGTCTGATGTTAATCCCTATACAATCGAAAATGTAAGAATACGCTATGCTGCTAACAATAATGCTAAAGCACGTGCGTACGGATTGGACCTGAGAATTAATGGTGAATTTGTTCCTGGAACAGAATCTTGGTTTTCTTTTGGGTATTTAAAGACAGAAGAAAACATAGATGATCGTGGGTATATTGCTCGTCCTACAGATCAACGTTTGAAATTTGGAATTCTATTTCAAGACTATATACCAACAATACCTAATTTAAAAATGTATTTGAACTTGGTGTACAATACAGGTGTTCCTGGCGGATCACCTAGTTATGCAGATGTTTATCAATATCAAAACAGATTACCAGATTATAAAAGAGCAGATCTAGGAGTATCTTATGTGCTTGTAGATGCCAAAAAACAATTTGACACAGGTTGGAAACGTGTATTCAAAGACCTTACTGTTGGTATTGAAATATTTAACATGTTTGATGTTCAAAACTCCATTACAAATACATGGGTTAGAGATGTGTACTCTAAAAGTCAGTATGCAATTCCAAACTATTTGACGCCTCGCGTTTTTAACCTAAGACTTGGAATGAGGTTTTAAAAGTACATAGATTATACTATAAAATAATAATTCTAACCTGAATTAGCTTCCTAGTCTGTTAACGTTTTCAATACTTTAACAACATAGTCAACCTCTTCAAGAGTATTATAAATACTAAACGAAAAACGAATAGATGGTTTTTCTATGTCTTCCTGAGATAGAATTTCTGAAAGGACATGGGATCCTATAGAACCACCGCTTTGACAAGCACTTGCCTTTGAACACGCAATACCCTTTAGATCTAAATGAAACAACAACATTCCCGCTTTATCTGAACCTACCGGTATAGCGATATTGATTAGTGTATAGGTGCTTTTCTCTAAATCTCCAGAACAGCCATTGAATACAATATCAGGAATTTCTCTAGACACAGTTTCTATAAAATACTTTTTTAAACGTTTTATATACGCTTTATCTTCTCTTAAATTAGCATAAGCCAATCGCAATGCCAGCTCCAAACCTACAATATTATGTATGCTTTCGGTTCCTGCTCTAAACCCTCGCTCCTGCAAACCTCCAAAAATCAAAGGTTTTAAACCCGAATTTTTTCTTACAAATGCAAAACCAATACCTTTTGGACCGTGGAATTTATGAGCACTTACTGCCATAAAATCGACCTTAAGTTTAGACAAATCAAATTCATAGTGCCCAACAGATTGCACCATATCACAGTGAAACAATGCCTTATATGTTGTGCACAAGTCAGCAACAGCGTCAAGGTCTAATAGATTTCCAACTTCATTATTTACATGCATCAAACTCACTAGTGTTTTTGGATGCTGCTGTAATAAATAATCTAAATGCGTTAAATCAATGTTCCCGTCGTCCAATATATTCACATAACTTACAGCAACATTATATTCAGTTTGTAATTGATTTAGAGTGCGTAAAACAGCGTGATGTTCTATCTTAGACGAAATAAAATGTGTGATTTTTAAATCTCTTGCTGCGCTGCGTAACGCTAAATTATCGGCTTCTGTACCTCCTGAAGTAAAAATTATTTCTCCCGCCGACACATTAAAATGTGCTGCTATATCTTTTCTGCATCGCTCAATAACTGCTTTAGAGGCACGACCATAACTATGCAAGGACGATGGATTCCCATAATTACTTTTTAAAATTTCACTCATAGCATCTACAACCTCATCTCTCAATTGGGTTGTTGCTGCATTATCAAAGTAAACGGTTCTAGTTGTATTCATAGACAACAAAATTGCTTCAAAAATACCATTTTATTTAAAATTAATTACAAAATAAAATGAGATTAAAGCGGTGTTCGATTGTAGAATATATGTGCTAAATTTCACCTTAATGCCTCTTTTGTTTAGGTTATAAATTCTAAAATTATTCATAATAGACTGCGTTATAAATTACAATTGACTTATTTTTGTTCAAAATTATATACTCAAATGCGCAAAATATTATATCTATCAGTAATAGCAGTTTTAGGATTTGTTTCTTGTGATGATGGTGACTTGATTACAACCAATTTAACCTTAGATGATATAACCGAATTTCAAAATTGCGGCGATCTTGTGTTTTATAAACTACAAGAAGTTCCTTTTGAGTCTTTATCCTTAAGCCTCTCAAGCCCAAGCAATAGCGTTTCTGATTTCATTGAGGGTGCTTTAGAAAATGAGAATGGTAATTATGAAGTAACTTATGAATTGACTAATTCTAGTAACACAATTCTATACCGATCTTACGCTGCGACATACACCGATGAACTTGCCGATGAATTATTTTGTAACGATGTTCCTGCTAATATTGTTATCACAAGTGAAAGTCAAAATGACCCTTCTCAAGGTACTATAAAAATTACAACAAGCTTTGATGACACTGATGGTGATGACAATGATGGCATTCCAGCTGAATTGGAAGATATCAATGAAGATGGAAATTATGACAATGATGATACGGACCAAGATGGTATTCCAAATTATTTGGACGACGACGACGACGGTGACAATGTACCTACTACTGAAGAAAATCATAATTATTCTTCTACCAATGGATTATCTAATGCTCAAGACACTGATAGCGATGGTACACCAGACTATTTAGATACCGATGATGATGGTGATAGTGTCCTAACACGAGATGAAGAAAATCAATCTCAAGACCAAAACCCAATTAATGATGAAACAGAAGAAGGAACACCAGATTATTTAAATCCATCTGTACAATCAACGGTTGCTGCTACAGCCTATAGAGAACATACTATCGAACAAACGTTCACCATACATGTAGAAATTAGCAATTTTATTTTATATCCCTTATCGCAAGATTCCTTGGATTATGGAACTCTAACGCCTTCGCCAACAGAAGAACGCAAGATTACACCAGATTTCAACTAGGCTCATTTTACATTCTGAGAAATATAAACTTCGGTTGCACCCAAACCATATTTTTGGTAGTTAGCGTCATAATACCTTACGTTATCATAACGGTTAAAAAGGTACTCTAATTCTAGTCGAAGCACACCTTCTCCCACGCCATGAATAAAAACCATCCGTTGTATATGCTTTTTAATTGCTAACTCCAGCTGACGCTTTGCTGTATCTAGCTGTAATGATAGTATATCATGTTTAGACATCCCTTTGGTTGATTTAACCAAATGATGAATATGCAAA
Source organism: Flavobacteriaceae bacterium (assembly GCA_013215095.1). GTDB lineage: Bacteria > Bacteroidota > Bacteroidia > Flavobacteriales > Flavobacteriaceae > DT-34. The sequence goes on from JABSPM010000116.1 coordinate 10,820, forward strand.
TCCACTTCCATAGCAGGTTTTAAACGCTCTTTTTTCTTTAAAACCTTTGCCTTTTTTTGCTGTGCGTCTTTTTTGGAAATTGCCTTATAGATATCAACACTTGTGGTTTTGGATAATATAGAACCCTCAATAATAAGCTGTTCTGCATTATATTCTAACTCAAAACCATCACCTGTTTTAATAATAACCTTATCACCTAATTGATTTACAACAACACCAGTAAAAGTGTCATCTACAACAGAAACATTAGTTCCTTTCTTAAATCGCTTCTTCATCTGTTTCGCTTTTAACAAAGGGGGCTTCTGGTTTTGTATTAGAGATACCTCGGGTTAATCGATACAAACCAAACATCAATAACATAATACCAATTATTAGAATATAATCATCTTTTCTATCTTTTGCATCAGCAATAAAAATTGCAAAGCCACCTAGAAGAATAAAAACATAATTCAACCATTTTTTTTTCATAGTTCAAATTTACATGTTTTATTGAAAAAGGTAAAACAACATTTAATACCATTTGAAATGAATGGAATAAAACATCCTTTTTAGCTTACAGTACTTTCAAACGGAAAATGGTTAAGTCTTTAAAACTTAAAAGAGTTCGTATACTATTTTGCATATACTAATTCAAATCAATTGCATTAGAAACACTATTCTCAACACAATATAGCAGTAATGTGTTTACTTATTTATCTTGCAATACTTTATTAGTTTTTACGTGGCACGAAACACATTTGCCATTAAAAAACACCTAAAAACAAAAAGTTTAGACTTTACTTTCGTTTTTTTTTAGTTGAATTTTATTTGACAAAATCGCTTTGTATACCGCTAATGGATACATCCTGTAATCGCGCTATAGTTTGGAATAAAGATTTTATGCAAATCATAAAAACTAAATTCCAATATTTTTAGCTAAATTTAACAAAAAAATAAAACGATTCATACACAAGCCATTGTAGCATATAAATAATGATAATACCAAAATGATATTTAACTCCCTGGCATTTATTACTTTTTTTCCTACCTTTTTTATACTTTATTGGGGGCTCATAAACGATAATAAAAAATCTCAGAATATACTAGTTATAATAGCGAGTTATATCTTTTATGGCTGGTGGGATTGGCGTTTTTTATTTTTAATATTTTTTAGTTCAGTAGTTGATTACAGTATCGGTTTAGGCTTGTCGGCAACATCAAAAGTGTCTAAAAGAAAATTTCTTTTAGGTTTAAGCCTTTCTATTAATTTAGGCCTATTAGGCTTCTTCAAATACTTTAATTTTTTTATTGAAAACTTCAATACTGCTTTTGGTTCTGCTGGTATAAATACAAATATAAGTTCATTAAACATCATTTTACCTGTAGGTATTAGCTTTTATACTTTTCAGACGATGAGCTATACCATAGACATCTATCGCAATAAAATAAAGCCAACAAAAGATATATTTGCCTTTATAGCCTTTATAAGCTTCTTTCCTCAATTAGTTGCCGGACCTATTGAACGCGCCAGTCATTTACTGCCTCAATTTTTGAAGAATAGAAAATTCGATTATAAGAAAGCAGTCTCAGGAATAAAGCTCATTGTTTTTGGTTTTTTTAAAAAAATAGTAATCGCTGATAATTCTGCTCAACTCGTTAATGAGATATTTCAAAATTATCCCAATGAATCCTATTTGTCTTTGATTATGGGAACCGTTTTATTTGCGTTTCAAATTTATTGTGACTTTAGCGGATACTCAGACATAGCTATTGGTTTGAGTCGCATTTTAGGATTTGATCTTATGTATAACTTTAAATTCCCTTACCTTTCTAGTAATATTAGAGAATTTTGGAATAGATGGCACATATCATTATCTTCTTGGTTTAGGGATTACGTATACATTCCTCTTGGAGGAAATAAAGTATCCCAACCAAGAGTATTATTCAATACTTTTTGTGTATTTATCATAAGTGGCTTTTGGCATGGCGCCAATTGGACTTTTGTGTTTTGGGGGGTTTTACATGCATTATTCTTTATGCCTATTATTCTATTTCGCGAAAAATTTCCGAAAGAAAACTTTCATTTCAGTCTTAAAAAACTCTTCTTTATTTTAGTTAATTTTGGTTTAGTTTGCCTTGCTTGGGTTTTTTTTAGAGCTGAAAATATTCAAGATGCACTTCTATATATAAGACAAATTTTTTCATTAGCTGAAGGGCAAAGTGCATTTATGAAAACAAACACTCATTTTCTTATGACTTTAATTACTGGAATTGGTATTTCCATTTTACTTACTCTAGAAATGAAAACCTTATTAAAACAAAAAAAAGAAATTGAGTTTTCACCTCTTGGATTAGTTGCTGTCATTTTACTAACACTCTTTTTGGGCGCTTTTAAAAATCAGGCAGATTTCATCTATTTTCAATTTTAATTAGAGAGACATGAAAGCATTTATTTTAAAGCTCGTAAAGTACATTTTTATTGTTATTATAATAACTAATGTTTTTGGTTGGACAGGTGATTTTATCTTAAGAAAATCAAGTTTTTTCAAACCCTCATTTTTACTCAATAATTATAATAGATCTGAACAATTTGACTATTTTATCTTAGGTTCAAGTAGAGGACTCACTACGCTAAATAGTGGTCAAATAGATGCTGAATTACAGACAAAAGGTGTTAACTTGTCTATGGATGATACCGACTTAAAAACACAGCTTTTAATGTTAAATCACTTTTTTAAAAATGGTTACAAAAGTAAATACTGTATCCTTGTTTTAGACGATATTACCGCTTCGCAATCCAAACTTGGTGATAACGACTATAAGTTTTCACCATATATTAAGAAAGATTATGTAACAAACCACTTTAAAAGCTATGAAAATACACCATTAAAACCGCTTTATAATTCAATATACTTGCCTTTTTTAAAATATTCCTATTACAACATACAAATGATCCCTCCTGTTTTGATTGCCTTAGTATATCCAAATAAAAGACATAGGTTTGACAAAAATGGCAATTATACTTACCCGAGTTTAATAAACTCCAAAAAGAATGAAAATAAAAGTGAAGTTACGACAAAAATAATAAACCCATTGGTAAAGGAAATCCAAACACTATGCAAAGCAAATAAAACAGAGTTAATCACATATATAGCGCCCTATCGTGATTTAGAAATTAGATTGCCGCAAAATGATAAAGTCATTAATAACTCCGCTTCTATTAAAGAGTACGACCTGTTCTATGATGCGATACATGTTAATAGTGAAGGAAGAATAGTTGCGACTAACAAGTTTATAGCCTATTTAAAACATAAGATATCGGGAACGAAGTAAACAATTCAGCACTGTAAATGAGGAACTAACTACATAATTAATTACAATTAATCACTCACAGTCTAAAGATTAAATAGTTTGTGACTGTCCGGTTTTTAAAGTTTAGAATACTTCATTTAAAAAAGACTAAAACTCATGGAAAATTTACTGTAAGATATATAACAAGTACATCTAAGGTGCTATAAAACCACTTTATAAAATTAGAAATAGATTAAAGTAAATGGAACATATTATCACGAATTACATAAAAAAACATAGTAATTCAACCATTCGCAATAGAGCGCAATATATTAACGTAAAATTAATGACCCTTGACACTAACAGTTACAGCTTTAGCTACAAAGGTTCTGAAAGGCAACCTTATACTATAAATATTTCGACAGACTCGAATGGAATCATAAGCAGTTGCACTTGTCCTTATGACTATGAAGGCATTTGTAAACATGAAATAGCCGCATTATTATACATTAAAGACACCTTACTTAAACTACAACAAATGAACAAAAACTTATTTGGTGAAAATCTTAAAAAAACACACATAACGAAATTAAGTTAACCGACCATACTTTAACTGAAGATACAATTCATAGATTGGCCGAAAAAAACAACTGTAGTTTTATAAATTTTTATTATATAGAACTAGTATCTTTTTCAAAAAATAACATCAGTACAACCTATAATGACTGGTCACTTTATAAGCAAAGTATTGTATATGACGACTCAAAACAGATAATCACTGCTACTTGTAGTTGTAAAGATTCTAAAAAAAAGCTATGCACACATGAGTTGTCCGCCTTAACTTATATCATCAAAAATTTTGGAGAAAATTATTTTTCACCAGAATATATTGAAAAAGAAAAAAATAAATTCTTAAAACCATATGGCTTATCAATTAATGATAATTATGATAAGTTTTTTGACTTTACGTTTGATGAAAACGGTTTACAGGTTAAAGAAAAAATAAAAAACATTATACCATCTGTTTCGATTGCTACCGATAATTTATTACCTAAGTTAGATTCAAAAGCAGAAAACGCACTTTATGTCATAAAAAACAACGAAACACAACATATCAATTATGGCATTGGATTCTGTTTTAACACCTACAAATCCTCAAACATAAATTTGTTTGAGTTTATCCCCTTTACCGGAAAATTCAAAAAGCACGTCAAAGAGTTGTCTTCATCATTTAAACAAATTGAAAGCTATGCTTTAAACACAATTTTTGAAAGAAATCTGCCAGAATCTGACAAACTTATCATTATAAAACCCTTAGAGTTTTCGACACAATACGAGCATTTTTTAGAAGATTTTTCAATTGAAGAATACCGTTTGACTTTTATTAAATTTAAAGAAATTATAAATTTAAATTCAAAATACCCTTTCTTTATCAAAGGAAACAGAGACACCTTAGTAAAAAAGAATATGAAGGAGTTGGTAATTTCAAATGAAATGCCTGTTCTCCGTTTTGTTGTTAGTGAAAATGATGATTTTTACAATTTAAAACCCAAGCTTGAACTCGGGGGAAAAGGCTATCAAATAAATTCAAAAAAATTAAAAATATATCCGTTTTTTTGCATACACGACCAGACCTTGTATCCCTTTAAAACACCTTACGAGTTTTTATATTTAAACCGCTTACAAGGCCGTCCTTATATTAACTTTTTCAAAGGGGATTACAATAAACTTTATCAAGAGTTTTTAAGACCTTTTGCCAAACATTTTGAAATTCAGTATGCACTAAAACCTAGTACCAAAAAGCCAAAAATCTTGCGTGCTAACACCATGAATAAACAGGTGTTTTTATCAGATTATGAGGGTGAGTTTATCATATTTAAATTGGGAGTACAATATGATAATACTTTAGTGTACACACATTCTAAAGAAGACATCTATAACGATAAGACCAATAGTATAATTGAACGAAACCCAGCTTATGAAAATGAGTTTATAGAGCAGTTTAAGGAGTTGCACCCCGATTTTGACAATCAGGAAGACATATTTTTATTAACGCCCCTCCAATTAATAGAAAATCAATGGCTTTTAACGGCATCTCAAAAAATGGAGCAAATGGAAATGACCGTTTATGGCGCAAAAGAATTAAAATCATTTAAGTATAACCTTAATAAACCAAAGGTCTCATTAAGTATTTCATCACATACAGATTGGTTTGATCTAGAACTCACCGTAAAATATGGCAAAGAAATAGCTTCTTTAAAAGATATACGCAAAGCGATTCTAAAAAAAGAAAAATACATACAACTAAGTGACGGAACCTTAGGTGCATTGCCTGAGGAATGGTTAAAGAAGTTTGACACCTATTTTAGATCTGGAGAGGTGAAAAATAATACAGTAAAGATTTCAAATTATCAGTTCAATATTATTGATGAATTGTTTGAAAATATTGAAAGCACACCCGACTTTTTATTAGAGTTACAACGTAAAAAAGAGCAATTATGTAACCTAAAAGAAGTTTCAAATACGGTCATGCCAAAAGCATTAAAAGCCCAACTAAGATCTTATCAAGTTGATGGACTCAATTGGTTAGTATTCTTAGAAAAAATCAATTGGGCGGTATCCTTGCCGATGACATGGGGCTAGGTAAAACCTTGCAAGTTATTTCCTTTATCACCTATTTGAAAGAATATTATAAAAAAGCTACCCCTCATCTAGTCGTTGTTCCTACATCATTGATATTTAATTGGGAAAATGAAATTAAAAAATTTAGCCCATCATTAAAAGTCCATAAATACGTAGGAATTGAAAGAAACACAAAACACCTTTCAATACTAAAAGCGGATATCATACTTACAACCTATGGAACACTTATAAATGATATTGAAGTTTTAAAAGAAATTACCTACAATTGGATTATACTAGATGAAAGTCAAGCTATTAAAAATCCAAATTCAAAACGCTATAAGGCAGCACGATTACTTCAAGGCGAAAACCGACTAGCCTTAACAGGTACGCCAATTGAAAATAACACCTTTGATCTGTATGCACAAATGAACTTTTTAAACCCTGGACTATTAGGCACTATGAGTCATTTCAAAAAAGAGTTCTCAGATCCAATTGATAAAGATCGCAATAAAGAAGCATCAGAATTACTAAGTAAAATGATTCACCCGTTTTTACTTCGTAGAACAAAAAAACAAGTGGCCACAGAACTCCCTGAAAAAAGCGAATCTATTTTGTATTGTGAAATGGGAGATAAACAGCGTAAAGTTTATGAGCATTTTAAAGAGAAGTATAAAAATTATTTATTGGAAAAAATTGATGAAAACGGTGCCGCTAGATCACAAATGTATGTTTTAGAAGGCTTAACGAAACTCCGACAAATATGCAATTGCCCAAGTTTACTCAATGAGGAAGAAGATTTTGGAAAGTCTTCAGTAAAATTGGATATTCTCATCGATAATATCAAACTAAAAACATCCCAACATAAAGTCTTAGTGTTCTCGCAATTTACATCGATGTTGCATCTTATCCAAGAGAGGTTAGATAATGAAAACATAGCGTATGAATACTTAGATGGCAAAACAAAAAATAGAGAAAAAAAGGTGTCTAATTTTCAAAACGACGATACATTAATGGTCTTCCTAATTAGTCTAAAGGCTGGTGGCACAGGACTAAATCTAACTAAGGCAGATTATGTGTTTTTAGTAGACCCATGGTGGAACCCTGCAGTAGAAAGCCAAGCTATTGATAGGTCACACCGCATAGGGCAAACAAAACAAGTGATTGCTTATCGCATGATATGTAAAGATACTATTGAAGAAAAAATAATGGCATTACAGAAAAACAAAAAGGAGGTTTCTAACTCAGTAATACAAGTAGATGCTATTAAAAAGTCATTTAATAAAACTGAAATAAAAGCACTTTTTGCATAAAACCCTTAGACATAGATTAAAATTATATTCTAAGCTACTACTATCGCGCACTTAGTAGAAATAAAAGCTATATTTTTTACAAGGGCTTTTATTTGCTATATAAACTCAAATTTTAATCTCATGCATAATATATTCATAAGCATCAAATCTATAATACGTTTAAAATAAGTCGCTTTTAATTTACAAAGGCATATTTCCATGTTTTTTTTGTGGGAGTTTGGTATCCTTATTTTTTAGCATTGCAAAGGCTTTAATTAATTTTCGGCGTGTATCTTTTGGCAGTATAACTTCATCTACAAAACCACGCTCAGCTGCACTATATGGATTTGCGAAAAGTTCTGCATACTCTGCTTCCTTTTCTAGCCATTTTTCTTCAGGATTCTCAGCGGCTGCAATAGATTTTTTAAAGATAATTTCAGCAGCACCCTTAGCGCCCATTACAGCAATTTCTGCACATGGCCAAGCAAAATTCATATCTGCACCAATATGCTTCGAATTCATAACATCATATGCACCACCATATGCTTTTCTTGTAATAACCGTGACTCTTGGAACAGTAGCTTCGCTAAAGGCATACAATAGTTTTGCACCATGAACAATAATACCATTCCATTCTTGATCTGTTCCTGGCAAGAATCCGGGCACATCCTCTAACACCAATAACGGAATATTGAAAGCATCGCAGAAACGTACAAAACGTGCAGCTTTTGTTGAGCTATTTACATCTAAAACTCCTGCTAAATACATCGGTTGATTTGCTACAATACCAACACTCTCACCAGCTAAACGTGCAAAACCAACAATTATGTTTTCTGCAAAATCTTTATGGATTTCAAAGAAAGAGTCCTCATCTATAATCCCCTTAATAACCTCGTGCATATCATAAGGTTTATTGGAATTATCAGGAATAATAGCAGACAGATTATCTCTTAATTCTTCCCCAAGTTCATAGGGTAATGCCCTAGGTTTTTCTTTATTATTTTGAGGCATATAGCTCAGCAGTTGTTTTACATCTTCTAAACTTGCAATATCATTAACAGATGTCACATGCGCCACACCTGATTTTGTAGAATGCGTACTTGCACCTCCAAGTTCTTCACTTGTAACTTCTTCGTTTGTAACTGTTTTTACAACATTTGGTCCAGTTACAAACATGTAACTTGTATCCTGCACCATCATAGTAAAATCTGTCATGGCAGGAGAATATACAGCTCCTCCTGCACAAGGCCCCATTATAGCGGATATTTGAGGAATTACACCCGAGGCTTGAACATTTCTATAAAAAATATCTGCATAGCCACCCAAAGAACGCACACCTTCTTGAATACGTGCGCCTCCAGAATCATTTAAACCGATAATAGGCGCGCCAACTTTCATTGCCAAATCCATAACCTTACATATTTTTTCGGCATGTGTTTCTGATAGAGAACCACCAAAAACTGTAAAATCTTGAGCAAACACATATATCAAACGACCAGCAATAGTACCATAACCTGTAATAACGCCATCCCCGTAATATTGTTGATTAGCCATACCGAAGTCCTTAGTTCTATGCGTCACTAAAACACCTATTTCTTCAAAAGAACCTTCATCTAGAAGGTAATTAACACGTTCTCTTGCTGTTAATTTTTTATTATTATGTTGTTTTTCAATACGCTTCTCTCCACCCCCTAAATAGGCGTTTTGTAAACGTTCGTTTAATGCTTTTATCTTATCTTCCATAGTCTATTGGATTGGTAGTCTTACTAATTTTTGGTCTTCTAAATATTGACTTAAAGCCGCTAAAGCTGCAATTTCTGCTTCTTGCTTACGCTGTGCTTCTAATGCTAATGGAGAATAGTGTTTTTTTACAAAATGAGTATCAAAATTCCCAGAACGAAACGCATTATGTTCGCAAACAAAACGTCCAAAAGGTAAGGTAGTTTTAACCCCTTTTACGGTATATTTTTCAATAGCTTTAATCATGAGTTGTATAGCTTCTCTCCTAGTTTTACCATAAGTAATAAGTTTAGATAACATTGGGTCATAATAGATAGGGATATCCATACCTTCTTCGAATCCATTATCTACACGTATATTATCTCCAACGGGTAATTGATAGGTTTCTAAATGACCTACACTAGGCAAAAACTCATTTAAGGGATCTTCCGCATAAACTCTTAATTCTAAAGCATGACCATTAATAGCTAAGTCACTTTGTATAATTCCCAAACGTTCACCACGTGCCACTTTAATTTGTAATTCTACTAAGTCAATTCCAGTGATTAATTCTGTAACAGGATGCTCAACTTGTAATCTTGTATTCATTTCTAAGAAATAGAAATTATGTTCGCCATCCAACAAGAACTCTACTGTTCCTGCCCCTACATAATCGCAAGACTTAGCGACATCTACGGCAGCCTGCCCCATCTTAGCCCTTAATTCTGGTGTTAATACCACCGAAGGTGCTTCTTCAATGACTTTTTGGTGACGACGTTGAATACTGCATTCACGCTCAAATAAATGTACCACATTACCATGTATATCCGCCATTATTTGAATTTCAATATGACGTGGCGAAGTGACGTATTTTTCAACAAAAACAGAACCGTCTCCAAACGCGGAAGTTGCTTCACTAATAGCACGTTCCATTTGTTCTATAACGTCTTTTTCTTCGTTAACTACACGCATTCCTTTTCCACCACCACCAGCGGCAGCTTTAATTAAAATCGGAAATCCAATAGTCTTTGCTATAGCTATAGCTTCTTCTGGATTTTTAATCGCATGGTCAACCCCTGGAACCATAGGTATATCATAAGCTTTAACAGCGTCCTTTGCAGCTAATTTGTCACCCATCATTTTAATAGCCTTAGATCGTGGTCCAATAAATGTAAGATTTTGATTTTCAACCGCCTCGGCAAATTCTGCATTTTCGCTTAAAAACCCATATCCAGGATGTATTCCATCTGCATTCAAAGTCTTTGCGACTTCAATAATTTTATCGCCTAATAAATAGGACTCATTTGAAGGAGCTTCTCCAATACAAACCGCTTCATCAGCATATTTTACATGAGGAGCTCTTCGGTCTGCTTTAGAAAATACGGCAACAGTTTTAATTCCCATTTTTTTTGCAGTGCGCATTACTCTAATTGCGATTTCACCTCTGTTTGCGACTAATATTTTCTTCATATTATTCAAATTCGATTAATAATTGATTTTTATCTACAGCATCTCCTTGGGCTACAATAACGGATTTAATAACTCCATCTAGTGGCGATGTAATACTATTTTCCATTTTCATAGCTTCAAGAATTAAAAGTGTATCACCTTCCTTAACTTCTTTTCCAGCTTCTACATCAACACTTAAAATTAACCCTGGCATGGGAGCTTTGATAACATTGATATGTTTTGACGCCGATAGGGAGAATCCCATTTGGTTAATAAGTTGGTCCAATTCATTGGCAATGATAACCTCATAGGTATTACGATTGACTTTAATTGTGTATGTTTTTTTATCAAAATCTTGTTGCAAGGTTTTAATTTGAAACGATTTATTATTTTGTAAAAGATGAGTACTAGCCTCAAAATTAGTGACCATATCTAGCGAGTCAATCTCTTTTTTTGAGATTTCAAATTCGTGAGAATTATTAACCTTTACTTTAAATGTGTTACTCATATGAGTTAGATTTAAACGTTTATATTCTTTTTATCATGTTAATGCCTTGCCTTATTAAATCAATGGATAAGAGTGCATAAGACCAACAAAGCCCAAAGTTACACCACAACAATTCCCTTATATACACCCAACTAATCGAAATCATATCTTACACCTTATGCTGACTCACGCAACACATTTATAGGATATTTATATAAAAATACAAGCCACAACGCCTTAGTTCTAATTAAGGTAGGTTTATTCATGTCGGAGTTATTTAAGTATTCTAAGGTTCTTATTTTATGATGCGCAACTAATATAGCATTTTTGACACATTAAGCAATAGAAAATAATATCAGATTACTGTAATTGTGCCATCCAAATCTATTACAAAGTTTTAATACGCCTACTATTAAAAAAATGCAATCCAAACTCATTTTTCATTAGAAATTACTTGAATAAAATGCCCTTTTATACTTTATATAAAGAAGAAAAACCATTTTTTATTTTACGATAATTTAATTTGGAAAATAGTATAAAACATCAATTTTATTTCTGGGCAGAATGCTAAACAAAACCCTCCATGACTAATTAACTTACCACTTCAGAATAGAAAACACCATCCTTAATGACTATACTTTAAAATTGGAGTTGACTTGATGTCTTTTGACTGCTTTTATAGAAAAAACAATCCCTACAATTAAGGAAATAAAAGCTCCTATATACATACCAGGGATAAAATCTATAAACAAGAAGAAGTCATATGCACCATGAAAAATTATAGCCAAAGCAAGACCTTTAAGGTTCAATTTTGCGCGTTTATGTGTTTCAAATTTTGCTTTACCCATAAAATACCCCATAAGAATACCGAAGGTTGCATGTGCAGGAACAGCAGTAAAGGCTCTAAGAAGGGCTACACTCAATCCGCCTTGCAAAACATAGGCAATATTTTCGACCGCTGCAAACCCCATAGAAACCATAACACAATAAATAATACCATCGTAAGGTTCGTTAAAATAGTCTTGACGCTGCGAATAGTATCTTACAATAAGATATTTACTAAATTCTTCTATTAGCGCCACTACCATAAAAGCTTTAACAAACTGAAATACAACATTTTCCTTATCTAATGTTGGTAGTAACGTATCTGAAAGTATATATAAAATTGAAGTGATAATGATGCTAATTATTCCACCCACCACAAAGGTTACTACGAGAATACGTTTCGATTCCTTTTCATATTTGTCCTTTATATAAATCCAAATAAGAATAACGATAACTGGCGCGAGTGCTTCTAAGATTAAGTTCATAACTAAAAACAAGTCAAATTAAACATTTATAAGGAGTTAAGGGTAATAGCATTACTTAGGTTTTATCTTGGAGATCATCTTCACTACAGACATAATATATTTATAATAGTTCATATCACTTGGTACAATTTTAAAATTGGGGTGTGCTTCCTTAATGCAAAGTTCTAACTCCATTGGACTAAACAACCGGATAGCCTCCACCTCTTCCCTTTGAAGTACCAAGGTATCAATGTTAGCCTTAAGCTCTACGAGAAACACATGTTGAAATTCACAGTCTTTTATTCCGTTTGGATGAAGATTTACATTTTTCTGAATTTTTAAAAGCTTTATCTCATTTTTAGATATAAGCAGTCCTATTTCTTCTTCTACTTCTCTCAAAACAGCAGCTTCTATCGTTTCTCCAGAATGTACATGTCCAGCAACCGATACATCCCAAAGATTGGGATACGTTGCCTTCTTCGAACCGCGTTTTTGCATGAGAATTTGACCATCTGAAGTATAAAACCACACATGAACTGTTGCATGAAACCAACCATTTTTATGCGCTTCATCTTTAGGGCAATCTTTACCTATTGGTTGCCCAGTAATGTTCAAAATATCTATACGCTCTTCCACAAAATAGCAGTTATCCATTAAGACGTATTCAAAGGTACGTTATAATCCAATAGTTGTTTCAAAAAAGAATAGTATTTTTGATAAAATTCATTTTTATCATGCGTTTACTAAAAAAAATTATATTCATTTTGATCGGTGCTGTGGCATTAGTAGCAAGTATAGGTCTTGTTTATATCAATTCTTTAAAGCCTCAATATTCTGGAGTATTAGCTCTAAAACATCTCAAATCAGATGTTCAAGCTTATACAGACGATTATGGTGTACCTCATATTTATGCCAAAACACAAGAAGATGCCTATCGTAGTTTAGGGTATTTACATGCTCAAGAGCGGTTGTGGCAAATGGAATTGATGAAGCGCATTGCTCCAGGACGCTTATCGGAAATTTTAGGACCAGATTTACTGAAAACAGATCAGTTTTTTAACACACTTGGTATTGATGAAGCTTCAGAACAAACCCTTCAAAGCCTTGATAAAACCAAAGATTTTTACAAACTAAGTATGGCTTATATCGATGGTATCAATGAATTTATAGCATATGGCACCACCCCTATAGAATTTACTTTACTCGGTCTCAAGAAATCGCCGTATGAGTTAAAGGACATGTATAACATTTTTGGCTATATGGCATTTAGTTTTGCTATGGCGCAGAAAACAGACCCTATGTTATCTGCAATTCAGGATAAGTTAAGCTTAGAATACCTCAAAGACTTAGATATAACATCCAGTAATATCGGTACTTTAATTAAGACTAATAAACCAAAAATTGATGCTATTGAGCATCTATCTACAACGATTGCTCAAATCACTAAAAAATTGCCAATCCCAGCATTTATAGGAAGTAATAGTTGGGTTGTAGGACCGAAAAAAACTACTACAGGAAAAGTATTGTTTGCCAATGACCCGCATATTGGTTATGCACAACCCTCAGTATGGTATGAAGCCCATTTGGTAACTCCAGATTATGAAATGTATGGCTATCATTTGGCAGGTGTACCATTTCCTCTATTAGGTCATAATCGAAATTATGCTTATGGAATAACCATGTTTGAAAATGATGATATTGACTTTTATAAAGAAACGAATAATCCTTCAAACCCTAATGAATATTTAACCCCAGAAGGCTTTAAAACATACGATATCAGGTCAAAAATCATAAAAATAAAGGACAAAGAAGCGGTTAATTTTGAAGTAAAAACATCGCGCCATGGTCCTATAATGAATGCCGTTCAGGACGAAATAGTGGTTAAAACACCTATTGCGATGTCTTGGGTATACACACAACATAAAAATGAATTATTACAAGCCGTTTATGGTATATCGCACGCAAAGAATATGGAAGATTTTAAAGCAGCAGTTGCTTTAATACACGCCCCGGGACTCAACATTATGTATGGAGATGCCAAAGACAATATTGGGTGGTGGGCAGCTGGCAAATTATATAAGCATAAGCCGCATGTAAATCCAAAGTTTGTTTTGGATGGTGCTAGTGGCGAAGATGATCCTGTCACATATTTACCTTTCGAAGAAAATCCTATGGCAGAAAACCCAGATTGGCATTACGTATATTCTGCTAATAATCAACCCGATTCTATTGCTGGAATGTTATATCCGGGATATTATTTACCTGAAGATCGTGCGCGACGCATTGTAAATTTGTTAGCGCCCAAAAACGATTGGAATACAGAACGTTTTAAACACATGTTGCTAGACGTGACATCTCCTGTAGCAAAAACTATTGCATCAAATATGATAAATGCAATTGATGATAAGAACTTAATGGTTGTAGAAATTAAGGCTTTAGAGATATTAAAATATTGGAAAGGAGAAAGTGATTACGGGAGTATAGCGCCAACCATTTATCAGCGCTTCATCTATCGTTATTTAGAAAATACATTTAAAGATGAACTTGGAGAAGTGTTGTATGAACAATTATTAAAAACACACCTTATAAAACGTTCTATCGCGAAACAATTTTCTAATACAGATTCTAAATGGTGGGATAACATTTCAACAGATCAACTAGAATCTAAATCAGATATTGTGACTTTGTCATTTAAAGAAGCTATAGCGAGTTTAGAATTGCAATTAGGTAAAGATATGAACCAATGGCAGTGGCAAAAAGTACATACCCTTGAACACCCGCATGCGTTAGGAGCTGTGGCCCTTTTGCGTCCATATTTTAATGTTGGTCCATTTGAAGTTGGAGGTACAGAAGAAGTTATTGATAATAAGGCGTTTGATTTTAACAACGAGGGATTATACCCTACAACCTCTGGTCCATCTACACGTCGCATTATAGATTTTTCTGATGTAGAGAATAGTTGGAGTATATTACCAACAGGACAATCTGGAAACCCTTTCAGCATGCATTATGCTAATCAGGCAGACATGTATAATAAAGGCGAATTTAGAAAAATGAAATTGAATAAAGATGAGATTGTAAAAAGCGGGACACTTATAACTATCTCCCCAAAAGATTAGAGACCATTATATCTCAAAAAAAGCCTTGAAAAATATCAAGGCTTTCTTATTTTGATATGACAAAATAGAATTAATTGTTTTCCAAATAATCTCTCAGACGTTCTTGCATTAAATCTTGGTCTTGCATCGCCTCCAGCCCAAAAACAGTAATAATCCAAATTAAAAACACAATATAAATTACACTTAATACAATTCCGATAATCGCAAGAATTTTACCAATTTTCACATTTTGATAATCGCTATATATTTCGGGATTCTGCGCATATATGGCGGTTGTATTATTTGCTAATACTAATGCTACAATACCTGCTATAAGTCCGATGATACCATAACAGCAACATGTGACAATTGACACGATACCTAATACAAGTATTAGTGTTGAATTTCTTAGTTTTTGTTGTTCCATAAAAAATTGAATTAATTAAAAAATATTTTAACAATAAAATTACCTACAATCAATAGGCCGTTAATTAGTCCCAATATCATGATTATTTTACTGTATGTTTGTTTAGTTTTAACCATATTTAATACAATAAAAACAAACATTAAAATTAAGGTGTAAATTGCAGGATACATATAAAAAGCGGCCAAAAAATCTCCACTAAAAACCATAGCTAAAGCTCTTTGAGCACCACAACCCATGCAGTCCAAACCTAATAGTTTCTTATTGAGACAGGGCAGCATATACTCTTCAGGCGATACCATAGGTTTAATTTCGTTTGCAGCAAATTTAGCTAAAATATTGAGTAATACTATTTAATATGACAATTATTAGAATTCCTGGTAGATGAGTTTGACATTTTTTTGGTCTTATAAAAAACGCCTTAGTGAAGAACACTAAGGCGTTTTATTTTTACTCAATTAATTAAACTAATTAATTATAATTTTCTTGGTAATCGTATGATTTTCTTTAGTTGTAATGGTACTCAAATAGACTCCACTACTAATGTTTTTTGTAGAGTGCTTAATGATGGACTGATTACCTAATTCGTTAATAGTTAAGATTTCTTTTCCTGTAATATCATACAACTGTAGTAATTTTATATCCAGATTGTTTGGATTTTTAATAATCAACTCATTCGTGGTGTTATTTTGAAACACACTAAAATTATCAAAAACATAATCAGTAGAACTTAGCGCTTCTTTTTTCTTAAATCTAATACTAAAACGGTCTTCGTACGTTCCAGAAGACAGATTAATTTCAAAATTTTGCGTTCGCAAGTTTACATAACTATCATTTTCATTGTCATAAATAAAAATTTCTTGAGCATCATCAAAACGTTGCACATCAAAAATACTAATTATGATTGGTTGTTGTTTTTCTATGTCTAAAATTAGAGGTATTGTTAAATTTATATCAAATTTGTTTGCCTGTATTACAAATGGCTTATTATCTTGTGTCCAATATGCATCATTTGATAAAACTTTTGGGCTTTCCGCTTCTAAACCATAATCAAAACCTTCAGTTGCTGTGGCATGAAAATTTTGCATCAATTGACGTGTATAAGTTTCATTTAAAATGACATTTATTCTAAAACGTTTATAATCCTCAGAAACAATACTTAAACCATCTTCGCTATAGGCGGCGTCATTAACAGATTTATCTATTGTTTCTACTGTCTCATTTTCTGGATTAAAGAAAAAACTATCCGAATTACTTTGCTTATAATACTCTCTATGTTCATTTTTTGTATGTACCATACCATTGGCAGTACCTACTACCATAAACCCCTGTCCTATTGGAATGTATCTTCCTGCCTGTTTTACACCATTTTCTGACTCTGGTAAATCTACATAATCTCCATTTCCATTAAATGCTGAAAAGGTAGCGGGTGTAAAACTTGGTGTTCCATCGGCAGAAATAGTATAGCTTGCATAGCCTCCAACAAAATCTTCTCCATAATGTGATGTTTGACTATTTTGTTGTTCCCAATAATATAAGGCACCTGTAATATTTGAAGAATTTTGTGAATCATGAATAAAATCACGAGCATCTAAGGCAGAAGCATAAGGGTTCCCAACGAGTGTCCAGGAGCCAGACTCTACGGCGTTAGAAATAGTGCCATTATTTGGTTTTCCTCTAAAATCATAGAGTTGATTGTTACTAGAGCCACTAGTGCCTTTCATTGTGAATCCAAGTCCAGGTGCTATATCACCATCACTACCGACATAAACCCAATTTCCATAACCATTGTTTGCTAGGTATATCCATAACCAAGCCGATGAAATGGTTAAAGGTGATGAACTGCCGTCATATTCAGTTGTAAAATTGGCGTCACTACTTGTTATTAAGCCCGTAGCTTCATCAATTAGATTTACTTTAAATGGGTTGTTTGTAGACGTATTGCTATCAATATTTCCTACAGGAGAGCACCAATAATTATAAAGATATTGATTGGAATTCCCGTTTTGTTGCGCACTAAGCTCCCCAACACCAGAATTACCTGTCGTTCCAGAACCTTGCACCAATTGTGCTTCATTTCGCAAATAAATTTTACTTGCTGAATGCTCTAATTTAACATCGTCATTAACATAAAGCACCTCATCATCAACAAAAATATAATTGTCATTTTTAACGGTTAATTGTGCCATAATACTATTACTGAACAGTAATGCAATCATAAGCAATAATAAGTTTTGTTGTTTTTTTAAATACATATTTTTAGTGTTTTAATGCTTTTTAAAATAACACAACGTTAATTTGTTTTTTAATGAAGCATATAGTTTAACTTAAACGTTCCGTTAAAAATAGATTAAAGATTAATTTTGTCTAGTTACTAGCGTAAAGATAATAAAATAGATGAAACCGACCTCTTAATTTGTCGATAAAATTCATTTTTTTACGATAAAAAATCAAAAAAACATAATTTAACACGTATTTTTAACTTAATTTAGAAAGAATAAGCACACATAAATATTCTAATTCATATACATTATTAGCTCTTAAGGATTTTAAAACAGGATTTTTTGAATACTAAATTCCTTAAAATCAGACTTATGAAAACTTCCGTATTTATAAATTAAGAGATCTTTCTGTATACAATAAGAAGCGTATCTGTTAAATTATGACATTTGTATTACATACATCTTTTGCCCCCTACATCAGTTAAATATACTAAATCACAGTATTTTAAGCCCTTTTCTCCTTTATGTTTCAGTTTAAAAAGAAATTGTAGTTAAGGCTATGCTTTCATGTTCTACTTTATTTAAAAAAAAATCATCTTTTTCTTTACGGTACTTTCAAATGGAATATGGTATGACTTTTAAAAGTTTCTTTATAGTCGCTTTTAATTCCAAAAAAGCAATCAGCACGTTTGCTAGGTCTTTTTTCCTTAAAATCACCTCAACACGCTATCGTACACTATTTATTTTTTTGTTAACTGAACTCAGAGTGTTTACGAGTAAAGCACTATGATTTGATTTCAAATGGAAAGCGCAGCTATAATTGCTGCGCTTTTTCAAATTAATTTTTATTCGGTTTATAACAATGTTGTTG
The DNA here is from genome assembly GCA_013215095.1 of Flavobacteriaceae bacterium. Classification (GTDB taxonomy): domain Bacteria; phylum Bacteroidota; class Bacteroidia; order Flavobacteriales; family Flavobacteriaceae; genus DT-34. The sequence goes on from JABSPM010000116.1 coordinate 29,563, forward strand.
GACATACAAAATCTGTTAACGCTATCTTGGTTTCTTTAAGCGCTTTAAAACCGCCTCTAACGTCCGTGACTTGTTTTGCGCCATTTGCCATAAAAATAGATGAGGCTACTAAAGATCGATATCCACTAGCACAATGCAAAAAATACGCTTTATTGGTATCAATTTCAGAAAAATTTTGATGAATCCAATCTAATGGAAAGTTGCTAACACCTATGACGTGCTGAGAAAGATACTCCGAATCTTTTCTAACATCCATTGGTACTTGCATTGATCCTTCTTCTAGGCGCTCTGCAAATTCAGTTGCAGACATAGAACCTATTTTATCTACACTGTACCCTTCAGCTTGCCAAGCTTCTAATCCTCCACTTAAATACCCCAAAGTATTGTCATAGCCCACACGAGAAAAACGTGTTACAACTTCATTTACACGTGCTTCGCTATCTGCCAAAAATATAATTTTTTGATTTATATCCTTTATTAAGGCCCCAACCCAAGGAGCGAAACCTCCATCAATACCAATATACCAGGCTCCAGGCACGGTTCCTTGTTCTGTATAGGCTGCCTTGGAACGCGTATCTACAACCAAAATATCCTTTTGTTCACTCATGGCTTTAAAGGTGGCTGGTTCTAAAGGCGTTGTTCCATTATGTAATATATCATCAATACTGGTATTGATAGATTTATTCATTTTTACGTTATTCGGAAAATATTGTGGGGATGGTTTTAACCCTGTTGTTACCTCTTCTATAAATTCTGCACGTGTCATATCTTCACGAAGTGCATAATTGGTTTTCTTTTGATTTCCTAAAGTATCAAAAGTTTCCTTACTCATATTCTTACCACAGGCAGAACCAGCGCCATGGTTTGGATAAATTATAATATCGTCTGGTAAGGTCATAATCTTGTTACGTAATGAATCAAATAAATGACTTGCTAAATCATGCTTTGTAATTGACCCTTGTTTCACCGCCAAATCTGGACGACCAACATCTCCAATAAACAAACAATCTCCAGTACATATATAAGGAGTCTTTCCTTCTTCATTCGTTATTAAATATGAAGACGATTCCATGGTATGTCCAGGGGTATGCAACAAGGTAATTTTACCACCTCCTAAAGCAAATTCTTCACCATCCGTACCATTGTAAATTTCATATTCAGCCGTCGCATTTGGTCCAAATATAATTTTAGCCCCTGTCTTTTGCGCTAAGTCATATTGTCCAGAAACAAAATCGGCATGAAAATGTGTTAAAAAGACATACTTAATTGTTGCCTTATCTGCTTCTGCCATTCTTAAATATGGTGCCGTTTCTCTTAAAGGATCAATCACTGCAGCTTCTCCATTCGATTCTACATAATATGCCATTTCCGCAAGGCAACCAGTAAATAATTGTTCTACTTTCATTTAAATTCGTATTGATTCGTGTTCTGAGAGATAAAATTAAATAATTTCTACCTAGTTTTTGTAACAATCGTTACACAAGTTGAACTTAATCGTTAGATTGATGCACATATTTCTCAAAAATAGGATTTTTCTTGCAGTCAGTTTCGAAATAATCTACAGCCTGTTGAATTCCCATAAAGAAATATTCGGAGCCTACAAGTTCCATTAGTCCAGATTTCACCATTTTATCTCTTACAGGTCCTTTTAGACTTGTAAAAGCAATTTGTACATGTTTACTTTTATAATATTTATATACTTCTATCAAAGTAAAAATAGCAGTACTATCTACACTATTTAAGCTTTCCCCATGAATAATTAGGACTTCCAAATCCTTACCTTTAAGCTTTGAAAAGTTTTCCAAAATCGATTTGAAATATGCGATATTAGCAAAATGTAATTGCGCATCAAATCTAACGATTAAAATATTTTGGCAGGTAATAACATCTTTAAATCGACCTACATTTCTATATAGTTCGGTTCCTGGAATATTCCCTAAAACTGCAACATGTGGTCTGGTGCTATTGTAGATGAGCATCACTAAGGATAAAATGACACCAACAATAATTCCTTCGGTTATACCAACCATTCCAGTCACTATAAATGTTGCGTTTAGAATAATTAAATCGCGCTTAGCATACCTAAACAAATGCTTTGGAACTTTAAAATCAATCAAGCTAAGAACTGCCACCAAAATAATGGCTCCTAAGATTGCTTTGGGTAAATAATAAAATATTGGCGTTAAAAATAACAAGGTTAAGCCTATAACAGAAGCTGCAATTAAAGAAGCTAAATGTGTTTTTGCTTTGGACTGATCGTTTACTGCTGTTCTAGAAAACCCTCCTGTTGCTGGATACGTTTGAAAAAATGACCCCACCATATTTGATAAGCCCAAGGCGACCAACTCTTGGTTGGGCACCATGTTATAATCATCATGATTTACTTCTACGACTCTAGACATCGAAACGGCTTCTAAAAATCCAACAAAAGCTAAGGTTAAAGCCACAGGATAAAGTTTTACAATAATCGTTCTATCAAAAACTGGCATTCTAAAGCTTGGTAATCCTTCTGGAACTTCCCCTACAAGTTGCACGCCAAAAGATTCTAGATGAAATAATTTTGCTGCTAAAAGTCCCAATACCACAACGACTAAAGCTGCTGGAACTTTAGGAAATTTAAATTTTAAAATATATAAAATACCTATCGTAACTATTGCTATAATCGTAGTAACCAAATTACTTTGATTGACATGGGCAAACGTATCCATAACCAAATTTTGAATTTTATGGTCACGAGTAACATCAATTCCAAACAAATGTTTAAATTGATTGAAGGCAATAATTAAAGCTGCAGCCATTGTAAAACCACTAATAACAGGTTTTGACAAAAAATTAACCAAGAAGCCTAATCTAAAAACGCCGAACAAGAGCTGTAATACACCAACCATAAAGGCTAATAAAATAGAAAATTCTATAAAATTTTCTGTACCAATGTCGGCCAAAACGGCGACTCCAGATGCAACAATTAAAGAATCCATAGCTACAGGACCTACAGACAATTGTCTACAAGTTCCAAAAATAGCATAGATTATTTGTGGAATTAAGGCCGTGTATAATCCATATATTGGTGGCAAACCAGCAATCATAGCATATGCAATACCTTGAGGTATCAGCATCACTCCTACGGTTAGACCAGCGCTAATATCGCCTTTTAACCAAGCTTTGTTGTAATTTGGTAACCAATCTAAAATTGGAAATACAGACTTTATATTCATGCTTCTTGTTTCCTTATAATAGCCATAAATGCAAAAAACTATCCTATGTTCGCACACAAGATAATTATTACTAGCAGTACTATAATTTAATGAGGAAGTTTGTGCTTCACCAAATGATATACTAATGCGCCCAACAAACCACCAATAATGGCAATAAGAATAGTAAATACGCCTCGACCTATAAGTATAAACATAGGACCAGGGCATGCTCCAATAAGTCCCCAACCTAAACCAAAAATCACACCTCCTATAATGGTACGATACCAGCCCTTATTCTTTGGTTCAATTTGTATTTTATTTCCTTGATAATCCCTTATTAGGCCAGCATTAAACAATCTAAACAATATAATGCCTAAAATAACTGCAGAACCAATAACACCATACATGTGAAATGCCTGAAATTTAAACATTTCATAAATGCGATACCAAGAAATAATTTCTGCTTTACTTAATACAATTCCGAATAGAATCCCTATCACTAAAAATTTTATATATTTCATAGTCTAAAATATTAAAGGGATTAAAACCCAAGTCATGATTAAACCTCCAACAAAAAATCCAATTACTGAAAGTAATGATGGTAATTCTAAATTACTTAATCCGGTAATAGCATGACCAGAGGTACAACCTCCAGCATACCTCGCACCAAATCCAACCATAAATCCACCTCCAAGCAAAATTAAAATGCTTTTTAAAGAAAAAAGCGCTTCTACGCCAAACATTTCTTCTGGTAGAAATGTACGTCCAGCGTTATTAAACCCTAAAGCCTCTAATTCTTGAACTGTTTTTGGATTTAAGTCAATGACCTCACTTGGTGTTAACCATTGAAAGGCAATAAAACCTCCAATAACAGTGCCTAGTATAAATACTAAATTCCAGCTATTTTTTCTCCAATTAAAGTTAAAGTGTTCGTGTATTTTTCCAAAACCTCCCATAGCACATAATGTTTCTAAGTTTGAAGACACTCCAAACTTCTTACCGTAGAAAAACAGAAGAAACATCACAAATGCTATAAGCGGTCCAGCCACGTACCATGGCCAAGGTTGCGTTATAAATTCCATAGTTTTTTTATATTAGTTATTAATATACTTTGACAAAAGTAATTATAAATCTAGTAGTTTTATATTATTTCTTTGAAGTCGTATTTTATTTTCTTGTTCTAGTTTTTTTAGTAGTCTTGAAACTACGACTCTAGAGGTGTGTAAATCGTGTGCAATTTCTTGATGGGTTGTATTAATTAAATCGTTTCTATTTACAATCGCTTTATCTCTAAGGTATTTAAATAGCCGCTCATCCATTCTTAAAAACGCAATAGAATCAATTGCTTCGAGAAGCTCTCTCATACGTTCATGATAGCTTTGCAAGATAAAACTCTGCCATGTTTTATACTTATGCATCCATGCTTGCATCTTTTGAACTGGAATCATAAGCAACTTTGTAGGGGTTTCTGTAATCGCTCTAATTTCACTCTTTGCCTCTCCCATACAACAGGTTATAGTCATTGCACAAGTATCGCCTTGTTCTACAAAATAGAGCACTAAGTCATCCCCTTTTTCATCTTCTCTAATTACTTTTATGGCGCCACTTAATATCAAAGGCATATGTGTTATAGTATCTCCAATATCCATAATTGTAAAACCTTCAGGTATAACTCTGTAGACGGCAATATCTTGAATTTCTTTTAACAATTCATCTTCAAATTGGTAACTATAATAACGTTCTAACTCTTCAATCATCTTTATTTTGTATTGTCGTAATGTATTACATTTTATTTACAAAAGCGTTATATAGGATCTCAATTGGATGTAGTGCTCTTACGTTAGTACCATCTTTTATTTGGTGCCTACAACTTGTTCCATTGGCAACTACAATTGTATTTTTTTTAGCTTCTTTTATTTTTGGAAACAACACCATGTTTCCTATGGCGTTACTAAACTCATAATGCTCCTTTTCATATCCAAATGCTCCAGCCATTCCGCAGCATCCCGAAGGAATTTCAGAAACACTTGTACTAGCTATTGTACGCAAAACTTCAATGGTATAACTCATACTTGACAAGGCTTTTTGATGGCAATGACCATGTACTATAATTTCCTTTTTCTCTTTAGAAAATTGGGATGCTGTTATTCGACCTTTTCGGATTTCTTGAGATAAAAATTCCTCAATTAAAAACACATGTTTGCTTAATTGCAAAGCTGCTGATTTTTCGTTTTTGTCTAGTAATTTAATGTACTCGTCTCTAAAGCTTAAAATTGCCGATGGCTCTAGTCCTACAAGCGGTGTTTCTGCCGAAACCACATTTTTAAAAAGAGATACATTGTGCTTAGCTATTGCTTTTGCTTGGTCTAAAAATCCTTTAGAAATATAAGATCTTCCACTTTCTTTGTGCTCCAATATTATGACCTTATACCCCAAATAGTTAAGTAATTTAATTGCTTTTTTTCCAATAGGAACATCATAATAATTGGTGTATTCATCACAAAAAAAGTAGATTTTTTCAGTCTGTTTTTTTTGCTTAAAATTGGCAAACCATTGCTTTAAAGTCTGTTGATGTATTTTTGGTAAGCTGCGTTGCTTTTCAAAACCGATCATGGTTTTAAACCAAGCTTGACCTATTAAGAAATTGTGTGCTTTTGGAAATTTGCTTGCTAGACCATTTAATGTGTTATTATACGCAATCATTTTATTACGAAATGGCACTTTATTACGCTTATAATACTGATATTGAAACTCTGATTTCAGCGTTGCCATATCTACATTTGAAGGACATTCAGATTTGCAACCTTTACAGGATATACATAAATCTAAAGCGTCTTTTATTTCGGGATGATTAAATGGGTCATCTTTAACGTTTTGAGTGAAAAATTCTCGTAATACATTGGCGCGTCCTCGTGTACTGTCTTTTTCGTTTCTACTTACTCTATAACTTGGACACATAGTACCGCCAGCAAAATTAAGCTTCCTACAATCTCCAGAACCATTGCATTTTTCAACGGTTCTTAATAAACCTCCTGTATCCTCAAAATTGAAAGCTGTTTGAATCTCTGGTGTTTTAACATCTGGCTCATATCTCAAATTTGTATGCATTGGAAGTGCATTAACAATTTTACCTTTATTAAAAATGGTATTAGGGTCCCAAACCTGTTTGATACGTTTTAAAAGTTCATAATTTTTTTCACCTAAAACTAAAGGTATAAATTCTGCCCTTACTCTTCCATCGCCATGTTCGCCGCTAAGTGAGCCTCCATATCTTTTTACCAATAATGCAGATTGTTTACTAATTTCTCTAAATAACTTGACATCTTCAGATGTTTTTAAATCCAAAATTGGTCGTAAGTGCAATTCTCCTGCGCCGGCATGTGCATAATATACTGCCTCTTGTCCAAAATCATGCATTATTTGGGTAAACTCAGAAATATAGCTCGGCAAATCCGTAACTGCTACTGCAGTATCTTCGATACAAGCGACCGCTTTTTTGTCGCCTGGTATATTAGCCAAAAGACCCAATCCTGCTTTACGCAAGTCCCATACACGATTTGTTGCCTCCCCTTTTACGATTGGAAAAGCATAACCCAAACCTTCTTTTTCAAATGCTGCTATAAGTTGTTTTGCTTGACCTATTGCGCGCTCATCATCATCTGCCCGAAACTCAATCATAAGAATTGCTTGAGGGTCATCTTTTACAAAAAAACGATTACGTTGTTGTGCTATATTATCTTTGGTACAATCCAGGATGGTTTTATCCATCAACTCACAAGCTGTTGGTTGATGCTTCATTGCTATAACTGTAGCTTTCAAGCTCTCTTCGATAGAACTAAAATGCGCATTTAACACAATATCTTTTGGTTTTGGTAAAGACACCAAATTCAATTTAATTTCTGTTGTAAATGCTAAAGTACCTTCAGAACCCGCCAATAATTGACACATATTAAAAGCTTCACCTTCTGCAGAAAACGGACGCATATCTAGCAAAGCATCCATTGCATAACCGGTATTTCGCCTAGAAATTGAAGCCTTTGGATAGTTGGCTTTTATTTCTTCTGCAATTTCAAATGTATCTAACTCCTTTTTGATCGTACTATAAATTTGTCCTTCGAGAGTATTGAGAACTAATTTCTGACGAAATGCTGCATCAGTTAAAGACTTAAAAGTTACTTCAGTCGTATCACTCAAAACAGTCTTTAGCTCTAAAACATGATCTCTAGTGCTACCGTAAACGATGGACGTTGAACCACAAGAATTATTACCTACCATTCCTCCTATAGTACAACGATTTGCGGTAGAAGTATTTGGACCAAAATATAAACCATAAGGTTTTAAAAACACATTAAGCTCATCTCTAACAATTCCTGGTTGCACTCGTATCCATCGCGCTTTGGGGTTAAACTCCAAAACCTCATTCATGTACTTCGAAATATCAACAACAATGCCATTACCCACGCATTGCCCTGCTAAAGAGGTTCCAGCTGCTCTAGGAATAAGCGTTACAGCATGAACATTTGCAAACTGTACCAAGCGTCTGATATCCCTGGTATGTTTTGGCAAAACAACAGCTAAAGGTAATGTCCTATAAACAGAAGCATCTGTAGCATACAGTGTTTTTGCCAATTGGCTATCATAGAAATCGCCATCTATGGTTTTTGCTAATTGTTGGAGTTCTAGCTTCAATATCGTTTAATTGTAAATTTTGAATTGTAAAATTATGGTTTTGAATTGGCTAAACCAATATAGTTAATGTCTTTATTTCAAAACAAAGTCTGAGTGCTCAAGCGCTTTTAATTTAACCCTTTTTTGGATTCTATCGCTATATTTTATGCCTTGTAAAATTGTAATAGAAGCGCTTCCTTTTAATTAATTTGTTTTATTACGCATATCATCATTATTGCAATAGAATGCTTTTTGTTAAAACAATATTAAAATAGTTAAAGTATGCAAAATAGAAAAATTAGATTATTTTCGTTTCTATATCTTTAGCCCAAACAAATTAATTCAATGATCTCTAAGTTTACATTTTCATACATTTTATTTTTGTTTTCTATTTCTATTGCCTGTGCACAATTGGATAGAGGAAGAGAAGGCTTTAGCATTAAACCCTCTGACAGCACTTTAAATGGCGAGTTTAAGTTATCCTACAAATTTGATCCACAAGTTGGTTTGTCTAATAAAAATGTTAAACTTCAGCTCAACATTCGTCCTATGAAAGATGCTTTTAAAAAAACGTCAGGTGTTGACATAACTGCCAAAAGTACTTTAGTGCAAAAGGAATGGGAAATTAAGCAAAAATTTAGTGAAGATAGTAATCATCGTTCTAAATATATGAGAGACTACTTTTTGGGCGACCTAAAAACCTCATCTCCAATTGTAGTTATTATGTGTAGAGACCATGAATACGTTGATGGCGATCGCGTAAAGCTTATGCTAAATAAAAGTATTATTCATCCTAACATTCATTTGAATGGCGATTTTTATGCTATTGATGTGGATTTAAAAGACGGTTTTAATACAATTAGTTTTACCGCTCTAAATGAAGGGTCATCTAGTCCTAATACAGCACAATTAAAAATTTTCGATAAAGACGGGAAATTATTAGCATCTAAAAACTGGAATATCACTACAGGCCACAAGGCTAGTCTTATGATATTAAAGGAATAATTACCATCACAAGATAAGTTCTTCATGGTTTTGTTAGATGAGAACAACCAAGGCTGATGAAATGCTATCTAAAACCATTTTTTCGATTAGTACATCTGTGGCAACTGCAGATAGAACAGAAAGAATCAACAGACTTAAAATATTAAAAATGAGATTTTATCACTACTTTTGAGTGAAGCATTATAATGCGAATACGCTTACTGGTGCGCATATCTGCTTGTTATATCCATTTTGTAAGGCAAAAATGAAAAACGAATATAGAAATAGCCCTCCTAGTGATCTGCTTTATGCTAAGTAACAATCTAAACACGCAACATATATAGATTATTTTGACAATGGAAATAAAAAATCGGAAAGCTTAAAAAATAAAGAAGCGATGTATGGTAATTAGACTTTCTATAGAAAAGACAGTTCCATAGATGCAAAAGATAAACTTTGACAAAAACGGAACTCCCAAAGGGCCTTTTATTCTTTGCTATAACAATGGTCAAATTCAAACTAAAAGCAACTACTCGGGCAGAGGATTTTTTGAAATTCATGGGAATTTCGAAAGTTATCATAAAAATGGCCAATTACGACTTGATGTTAGGTATAATGACATACGAAAACGGCCAATTGAAATCAAAAATCGAATATGATGACAATGGAAACATCACAAGTAAAGAATTTTATACCAGAAAAGGCAATCGCATAAAAAAAGGATAAATACAAAAATAACTAGTTTTCGCATTGCCGAAGTCCAAAATCTAAACATCCTGTTGACTAACGTTTTCGGTCCATTAAACAACATTTAAAGAAGTCCTCCCCTATCATCTTCAAAAATTACAACACAACTCCATAATTTACATTGTATCTTTGCTGTTCATAAAATCTATACGCATTTGCATCCTAAAAACCCTTTTAATACCGACTACGATTTTGATTTCTTAATAAAGCATTACCCAGCGTTAAAAGAATTTGTATTTAAAAACAAATACGGTAACGTGACTATACAATTTTCTAGCAAAGAGGCTATTAATGCTTTAAATACTGCTCTTATAAAAAGTTATTATCAGATCGATTGGAATATTCCAAATGCCAATCTTTGTCCGCCAATCCCTGGCCGCTTAGATTACTTATTTCATATTGCAGATTTGATTCCAAAACAAACGCTTAAGCTTCTAGATATTGGCACTGGGGCTAATCTTATTTACCCTATTTTGGCTACATGCCATTTCAACTGGGATTGTACGGCTAGTGAAGTAGCACTTACTTCATTAGAGCATGCACAAGCTATCATTGACCAAAATACAGCATTACAAACCATTACTCTAAGGCACCAAAACTATAAAAATCATATTTTAGAACACATTATTCAACCCAAAGATAAATTTGATGTTGTCGTTTGTAACCCTCCTTTTTTTAAAAGTCGTGCTGATGCACAAAAACGTAACCAACGCAAGGTCAAAAACTTAAAATTAAACGATAAAGAACCACTCAATTTTGGAGGTCAATCTCATGAGCTTTGGTACAAAGGCGGTGAAGAAGCATTTATCAAAAAGATGGCAACAGAAAGTGCTCTTTTTAAAAGGCAAGTACAATGGTTTACGGCATTAGTATCTCAAAAAGATCACCTCAAAAATATTAAGCGTGCGATTAATAAAACCCAACCTACAGAAGTACGTATTATAGAAATGGCACAAGGCAATAAACAAAGTCGCTGTATTGCTTGGACTTTTGAATAAACAGTCCCTATTATGCCACTAGAAAATCAATTCTTTATAACCCATTTATTTCAGCTAATAAATGCAGCAGTCACGTCTATGGGGTTGCACTATAGACATCTCATACGCGATTTAAATGCACATCAAATGGGATATTTTCCATATCTATTACACAAAATACAAGTTAATACACACTTGGTAAGCTAATCTTGAATTTCACTGCTAATAGTCGCACGAGGATAACAACCAAACCTGCAAACATAAACACAAAATCTCCCTCTATGGGGAGCATTTCAATTAAGAAATATCCTGCACCTCCAACAATGCATGCTGTAGCATAAATTTCTTTCCTAAAAATCACTGGAATTTCATTACATAAAATATCTCTAATCACACCACCAAAACATGCCGATATGGTTCCCAGTGCAATACAAATAATAGGATGTAATCCTGCTGAAATCCCTTTTTCTACACCTACTACCGTATAAAGTCCTATACCAATGGTGTCAAATAAAAACAATGAAGTTCTAAGATAATTGATGTTTTTTCTAAAAATAATTGCAAAAATAGCAGAACCAATTATGGCATATGTATAGTTCATATCCTGCATCCAACCTACAGGAGTGTTGCCTATAATTACATCTCTTATTGTACCGCCACCAATTGCTGTAACAAAAGCAATAATCAAAATCCCAAAAAGATCCATCTTCTTATGCATCGCTACCAAAACTCCCGAAATAGCAAAAGCAATTGTACCTAATAGGTCTATGGTGTAAAACATCTGTTAGTATTTAATTTTAAAAGAAATTCAAAGATAATTGTGCCATTTCAATTGACTTACATATGTTGTGTGTAGTAGTTATAATCTTTTAAAATGACAGCTATAAAATCAATATCTCTATTATGTTTAACATTCTTAATGTCTGCGACTTCAATGATTTTATTTCTAAGCTTAATCAAGGTTTTATAGTCCTTGTTTTTTCTGGCAACAACAAATGTTTCTTTAATAATTCTAGCATCATTATCAGACAGCTTAATAACGCTATGATAGGTAGGTTTATAATCTGATTTCAATTCTTCTAAAATTGTATGACTCATATTCACACGATCTTTAAGTAAAATTACAGAAGTGCCAGCTGCCATATCACCAAAGCGTTGTCCTTTTTTAGAGAATACAATTACAAAAAAGCCTAAAAACAAAACATAGATATCTACAATCCTAAAAAACCAACGTACCACATAATCCGAAAAAGAAGTTTGATACCCATCAATTTTCACAACTTTAATAGACATCAACCGTTTGCCAATGGTTTGACCTCCCATTAAGGATTCTAGCGCCAAGGTATAAAAGATTACAGGCAAACTTAATACTGTATTTAAGCCAATTTGAGACCATTGATCCATACTATCAAAAGCATTAAAAACCCTAGAAACTATATAAATATAACCAAACTTAATAATCGTATCAATAATAAATCCTAATGCGCGCTCAGCTACTCCCGACGAAATGAAATTTATTTTTACATTTTGAGTAGTGTTAATTTGTATCTCTGACATTTTATTTATTATTTTTAACGACTGTATGAGAGAAGTTGCTTTTATAAAACAAAATAAAGAAAAATGGTTAAGTTTTGAAAAAACAATTACAACTAATAAAACCAAAGACCCCGATGCATTAGCAACACAGTATATACAGCTTATAAACGATCTGTCTTACGCACAAACCTATTATCCAAAAAGTAAAATTACGGTATACCTCAATCAACTTGCTGTAAAACTATACAATAAGATTTATAAAAACAAAACCGAAGACACGCATCGTATCTTTTCCTTTTGGAAAACCGAAGTCCCAATTCTCACTTATAATTACCGCAACTACATATATATTGCATTTGCTTTATTTACAATTTTTACATTTATAGGAGTCATTTCTGCGGCTAATAATGCTGAATTTTTAAGAACCATTGTTGGCGATAGCTACGTCAATCAAACTTTAGAAAATATCGAAAATGGAGATCCTGTCGCGATTTATAAAAGCGGAAGTAACTGGGGCAGTTTTATTGGAATTACATACAATAACCTTAGAGTTGGGATTATGGCATTTGTTCTTGGTATATTTGGAGGCTTAGGAACTGTTTGGGTATTATTCAAAAACTGTATTATGCTTGGCTCCTTTCAGTATTTCTTCCATGAAAAAGATGTGCTTTGGGAAAGTATTCGCGGAATTTGGATTCATGGTGCTATGGAAATTTTTGCTATAATTATTGAAGCCGCTGCTGGTCTCATCTTAGGCACAAGTTTATTATTCCCTGGTACACATTCTAGATATGCCGCATTTAAAAAAGGCGCAAAAGTTGGTGTTAAAATACTAATCAGCACATTTCCTTTTACATTTTTTGCTGGATTTTTAGAGGGCTTCATTACAAGATACTCCAACATCATGCCCAACCTGCTATCTGTAATTATTATCTTGGGTACACTTGGATTTATTAGTTATTATTACCTCATATATCCTTTTAAAGTGCACCGTTTACAAACCGAAAAAGCAATCGCATTTCAACCTTAAATGAGCCTATTAAACACAAATAACATACTCCGATATGTGGTTTTACTCTCTAGTATTTGCCTCCATTTACAAGCTCAAGAAATTATAGATCAAAAAACATTTGACAAGGATTTTAAAACACGATATGACAGTCATAAATTTGACTATAATGGCAAAAATATAACCAGTAAATCTACTCTAAATGAAGGGGATATTAGCTCGGATTATAATGACGTTGTAGCACAAAACCATGAAGACACATATAGCATTTTTAGCGGCTACGGATACCTGTTTTTAATTCCCCTTGTGTTTGCAGTTGTTTATCTCATTTACATTCTACTGCATGAAGGTAATGGCAGTTGGTTTCATAAAAACAGAAACAAATCTATAAAATCACATCAAAAACTCAACATAGAGACTGCAAGTTCAGATGCATTTGAGCAGCTCATTTCTAGAGCAGAAACCAATACCGATTATAGATTAGCCATACGCTATCAATATTTGCAAGTTTTAAAAGCACTAAGTCTTAAAAATCTTATTTCCATAGAAGATGACAAAACTAATGCAGAATATCTTAACGAAATACAAAATGTAAACCTTAACATTCAACTCTCTAAAATATTATACATTTATGATTATACCTGGTATGGCGAATTTGAAATAAACAAAACCCAGTATGACATTGCCAAAACAAAGTTTCAATCTTTACTAAAATATATAGGCTAATGAAAAAGATAGGACTTGCCATAATTAGCATTATTATACTTGTTATTGTCTTAATACAATATTCTAATTTTGGTAAAACCAAAATTATAGATTGGGAAGAATCCTATGATGAAAAAAGCACACAACCTTATGGTACCTATGTACTTTATAAAGAACTTTCAAATCTCTTTGAAACTCAAAAAATAAGAACAGTTTATTATGACCCAACCACCTATTTAACGGCTAACTCAGAAGATGGAAATGGCGAGCATATTGCCAAAGGGATATACCTGCTTATTGGAAATTCAAATTATTTAGACAGCTATGACATTAAAACAATTCTGCGATTTACGAATGAAGGTAATACTTTGTTTATTTCTGATTATCATCTTCATCAAAAATTAGCCGACACCTTAGGGCTAGAAACACAATATTACGCTAATGGCACCGACAGTATTTCTACTTATACACTAAAAAACAAATTTCTTTTTAAAGAAGAAATTCAACTAGATAAGAATGAAGGCGATATAGTTTTCAAAACCGATACTGCTCTTAAACAATACGAAATTTTGGGTTATGCCAAACAAAATGACACATTAAAACCCAATGTTATAAGAATAGATCATGGTCTAGGTCAGATCATTTTACATTTAGAACCGAAAGTATTTACCAACTATCACTTGCTTAAGGAAAAGCGCTATAAATATGCCGAAGCTGTGCTAAGTTATTTACCAAATGACAATGTGTACTTTGATTCTTATGACAAAATTTATAATACGACATATGGTAATACCAAACAAGAATCAAACCTCAAGTGGTTTTTACAACAAAATGCCTTTAAATGGGCATGGTATCTTTCCCTTTTCTTTGCATTTATTTTCATACTATTTAATGCCAAACGACGTCAGCGTATTATTAAAATCATTAAACCTATTGAAAACACGACGGTTGGTTTTGTAAAAACAATTTCAAACTTATATTTTGAAACCCAAGACCATAAAAATATTATTACTAAAAAAATAACCTATTTTTTAGAAAAACTAAGAACAGATTACAACATAGATACTTCTGTTTTGGATGACGAATTTATTGAAAAGCTAACCGCAAAATCTGGTCAAAATAAAGATGTCGTTGCCAAAGTAATCAAGCATATTAATTGGCTCAATTCCAAAACTGATTTCTTTGAAGAAAATTTAGTTCATCTCAATAGATATATCGAAGCATTTTATTCTAAATAATTATGGAAGCACACAACGAAGAACAACACCAAGAAACGACGTCGCAGCATACGTCAAAAATGGAAGAAACAGCAAGTAATACAACAGACACAGTAGCGTTTCAAAATCGTATAGACCTCGCAGAACTACAAGAAAATGTTCTGAAAATAAAACAAGAAATCGGAAAAGTTATTGTAGGTCAACACGATATGATAGACATGCTTATTGCTACTTTGCTCGCTAAAGGACATGCGCTAATTGAGGGTGTTCCTGGTGTAGCAAAAACCATTTCTGCAAAACTGCTATCCAAGGCATTGACTATAGATTTTAGCCGCATTCAATTTACGCCAGATTTAATGCCAAGCGATATCTTGGGGACTTCTGTTTTTAATTTAAAAACAAGCGGATTTGATTTTAAACATGGACCTATTTTCTCCAATATGATACTTATTGATGAAATTAATAGGGCGCCAGCAAAAACACAAGCTGCCTTGTTTGAAGTTATGGAAGAACAACAAATTACTATTGATAGTCATACCTATAAATTGGATACCCCATTTATGGTTTTAGCTACACAAAATCCTATAGAGCAAGAAGGGACGTATCGTTTGCCAGAGGCCCAATTGGATCGTTTCTTGTTTAAAATAGATGTAACTTATCCCAATTTAGATGAAGAAATTACGATTATTACAAGAGAGCATCAATTGCAAGACCAAAAGAAAACAGATACGATTACATCCTTTTTAACGGCTGATCAAATTAATACATATCAGAGCTTGGTAACGCAAGTTATTATCGAAGAACACCTCCTAAAATATATTGCTCAAATTATCATTTCAACTCGAAATAATCAATTCTTATATCTTGGTGCTTCGCCAAGAGCATCTATTGCTATTCTGAAAGCTAGCAAAGCTTTTGCTGCAATGCAAGGACGTGATTTTGTTTCACCAGAAGATATTAAACGTGCAGCCGTTCCAGTTTTACACCATAGAGTAATTGTAACACCAGAACGCGAAATGGAAGGTCTAACCAGTAAAGATGTCATTCAGCAAATTATTGAAACTGTAGAAATTCCACGATAGCATAACATACTACAGAAAACAACCATATACCATTATGAAATTTCTAAAACCCTTTTATATAGAACCTAGATTTTTTCAAATCGTAATTGGAGTCATTTTCTTATTTGGTTTTAGTTATTTTATACCCGTATTATTTCCTTTAGCACAAATTTTACTGCTTCTTATCAGCATTGTTTTTACAATAGATTTTGCCATTGTTTTTATCGGAAAATCAAAACTTAAAGGACAGCGTGAAGTTCCTGATAAATTTTCTAATTGTGATCAAAATCAAATCACACTTTCTATCACCAATAACTATCCTTTTAAAATACATCTTACAATTATTGATGAAATTCCTGAGCAGTTTCAAAAACGCAATTTTAAAATCAAACAAATTATAGCCCCACAAAACAAAGCAACAATCACCTATAACCTTAGACCAATAGAGCGCGGTGAATATCATTTTGGAGCTTTAAATGTATATGCTTCATCAATCTTAGGGTTGGTAGCAAAACGTTTCACATTTGACAGTCATATGATGGTGCCTACTTATCCTGGATTTAAACAATTGCGTAAATTTGAATTACTTAATATACATAAAAATTCTGCAGAATATGGTATCAAAAAAATCCGCCGTATTGGGCATACTATGGAGTTTGAACAAATAAAAGAATATGCACAAGGTGATGATATAAGGACCATTAACTGGAAGGCTACCGCAAAGAAAAACAGCTTAATGGTGAATCAATTTCAAGATGAAAAATCACAACCCGTGTATGCTATAATAGATCGGGGTCGTGTAATGCAAATGCCCTTTGACGGTATTAGTTTATTAGATTACGCTATTAATTCTACTTTAGTCATTAGTAATGCAATACTCAAAAAACAAGACAAATCTGGTATGCTATCCTTTTCTAAAAAAGTAGAAAACGTTGTTATAGCACAACGTCGTAGCTCTCAGATGCAACTTATCCTAGAAGCCCTTTATAATGTTAAAACTGATTTCTTTGAAAGTGATTATGGCAAACTTTATAGTGCAGTAAAGCGCCATATTACGCAGCGTAGTTTGATCTTATTATATACCAATTTTGAAACCTTAGATAGCTTACATAGACAATTACCATATCTCAAAGCCATTGCCAAAAATCATCTATTGGTTGTAATTTTTTTCCAAAATACCGAACTCCAAAATTTAATTAAAAACGAAGCCGAAACGCTACAACATATATATGACAAGGCCATTGCTGAAAAGTTTGCATTTGAAAAACGCTTAATTGTAAACGAACTTAAAAAATACGGTATCTATTCTATACTAACTACGCCACAAAACCTAACAATAGACACACTTAATAAATATCTTGAAATAAAATCTCGAGGATTAATCTAAAGCAGCTTTATATTACTTCGGTGTACTTTATACACAACTATCCTTAAAAACACATGCAGATTAAAAACATAAGCCACATGTAATTGGCGGTTACTCTTTATAATTAATACCATGCCAAACAGAGTAATCCAATGAGTATAAATGCAAAAAGCATGTCTAAATAACATGCTTTTTTATGAGTTCTGTTTTGAATACACTATTTGTTTAGACGGTTTCATTTAACCAAGCCTTCATCATCCAAACTGTTTTTTCTTGCTCTGTAATAAAATCACTCATCATAGCGCTTGTACCTTCATCATTAGCATCACCAGCCTTATCTAAAATAGAACGTTCCATCTTTAAAAGCTCTGTTAGTGCATCTACAATGAGACGAACAGCCTTCTCATCTTGAGAAATATTTTTTCCTACAGAAACTTTTGCTCTACTCACATAATCTTCAAAAGTGTGCAATGGAGTTGCTCCTAAAGTTAAAATACGCTCTGCGATTTCATCAACTTTAGTATTAGCATCATCGTATAATTCTTCAAATTTTAGATGTAAGTTAAAAAAATCTTTTCCTTTGATGTTCCAATGGATACCTCGCAAATTTTGATAATACAATTGAAAATTTGCTAACAATTCATTCAAATCTAAAGCCAATACTTCTGCTTGTGCCTTATCTAAACCAATACTATTTAAATTCATTACGTTTGTTTTTTATTGCTACAAATTTAATCTATAATAAATCCCGTTTACTATAAGTATAATTGATAGATTTTATATCTTTATAACCTAAATTGATTTAAAATGACCATAACACAATTATTTTATGTCCTTGCAGTAGCTGAGCATCAAAACTTTACTAAGGCTGCAGAAAAATGCTTTGTAACGCAACCTACGCTTAGCATGCAAATTCAGAAACTAGAAGATCAGTTAGATGTTAAAATATTTGATCGCTCTAAAAAACCCATTGAATTAACTGAAATCGGAAAAAAAATAGTGTCTCAAGCCAAAAATATCGTTAATGAAGCCGATCGTATTCAAGATATTGTTGATCAACAAAAGGGATTTATTGGAGGAGAATTTAAACTAGGCATTATTCCAACCGTTATGCCTACACTATTACCTATGTTCTTAAAAACATTTATTAAACGTTATCCTCAGGTCAAACTCAAAATCGAAGAATTAACTACAGAAGAGATTATACAACGTATAAACGATGGCAACTTAGATGCAGCAATAGCCGCAACACCTTTACAAAATGAAGACATTAAAGAACGTGTATTATATTTTGAACCCTTTGTTGCTTATATCCCAAAGCATCATAGGCTTCATAGTGATGCTAAAATAAACCTCAATGATTTGGATATTTCAGACATGCTGCTCTTAGAAGATGGCCATTGTTTAAGAGAAGGTGTAATTAATTTGTGTAAATCTCTAAAACAATCCGATGCTGATAAATTTCAGTTGGAAAGCGGCAGTATAGAAACCCTAGTAAAACTTTCTAATGATGGGCATGGCATGACCCTTTTGCCTTATTTACATACATTAGATATGAAGGAAGGGGAAAAACCAAACATACGTTATTTTGAAGCACCAGCTCCTGCAAGGGAGGTGAGTATTATTTATAATAAAAGTGAATTAAAAATGCAAATTATAGACGCTTTGCAAAATGTAATTAGCGGTATTATTAGAGGAGCAATTGTATTTGAAAATGTAGAAATCATAAGTCCTTTACCTCATTTAACTAAAACGTAAATTATAATTCTTAAGACCTAAAAAAAGCGACCAAGAGGTCGCTTTTTTTTATGGTTTTAAATAAATTAAACATTGATTCAATTCTGGATTTTGTCTTATCAGAGTAGCTACAAAAATTTTTAATTCTTCTATCTCATAAGGCAACAAGCGACTCATCGCTTTATCAACCTCTTTACAGAATAAATTTACATCAAAACTCACTTTTTTTAGAACAGTTTTGGTGTACTCAAACATTGCTCGAGCCATAAGTTAAACTAGGTTTTAATATTAGAAATAAAAAAAAAGTAAATATGTTCTATAAGCGTAAATATTTTTTATTTTTCTAAGCGTAAAATTACTAAAAAAAACTAAGTGATTTTAAATTTAGGCAAAAATTTAACAGATAAGCATAAGCTTTTAACGCTATCTAAAATCTGTTATCTCCATCAAGAAAATCTCCCAAACCTCCTAAGATACTACCTTCTCCTCTATCACTACCTCCTGCTCTTGGCGCACTCGCTAAGACACGTCCTGCCAATCTACTAAATGGTAAGGATTGGATATAAACCGTTCCAGGGCCTTCAAGTTTTGCAAAGTATAATCCCTCACCTCCAAAAATTGTATTTTTAATACCACCAACAAATTCGATGTCATAATCGACGTTTTGCGTAAATCCTACAATACATCCTGTATCTACGCGCATCACTTCACCTGGCTGCAATACTTTTTTTGCCATAGTTCCACCAGCATGCACAAATGCCATACCATCACCTTCTAACTTTTGCATAATAAAGCCTTCGCCACCAAAAAGCCCTCTTCCTATTTTTTTTGAGAACTCTATGCCTATGTTTACACCTTTAGCTGCGCAAAGAAATGCATCCTTTTGACAGACAAATTTCTCGCCATATTCCGTCAAATCTATTGGTATAATCTTTCCAGGATAAGGCGAAGCAAAAGACACATTCCGCTTTCCTATGGCGCCATTATAAAAAGCCGTCATAAATAAGCTTTCTCCAGTTAATATTCGCTTACCCGCTCCTAATATCTTCCCCAAAAATCCTTTATCATTTTGAGAACCATCTCCAAAAATAGTTTCCATTTGTATTCCATCATCCATCATCATAAAGCTGCCAGATTCAGCAACAACTACTTCTTGAGGATCTAGTTCTATTTCTACATATTGCATTTCTTCACCGTAAATGCGATAATCTATTTCGTGTGCTGTCATTAATTATTTCATTTAAATTCGCCTATTAGTTGATGAGAGATTAAGAATGTTACATATTATTTTATTAACAACGGATATTTTACCAACATCTAAGGTTTCAATTTTATACTCCATTCAAAATTAAAACTAGAGACCTCATCCCCTTTTTCGTCAATACCTTTGGCATGTAACCATAGCGTTTGCCCTTCTCCAGTAGCAATGGCTTTGTCTATTGCTCCATCAATTAAATGCCCTTCATCACATTGAAAAGTAATTTTTCCTGTTGCTTTTTTTGAAAAACTTGCCTTATTGTTAGCGACGAGCATAGATATGTTTTGTTTGCTTTTTTTTATTTTTAAAAGCATTAATGCTCCAGTAGATAATTCAGCCGCCATACCTTGTACTGCCCAAAACATAGACTTAAAAGGGTTTTGATTTATCCAACGGTGCCTTACCTTTACGATACATTTACTTTCATCTAAATGTGTTGCACGCACTCCTGAAAAATAGGCTGCTGGAAGTTTTAACATTAAAAATAAATTGAGTTTCCTAGGACTTATTTTCATTAAAGTATAATTATAAAATTAAGGTGAAGAAGTTAAGCATTTATCTATAATAATGATAAATTTATACGATAAAACTATACCATTTAAAACAAGATTATGCAATAGTAAAACCTTTATGAAAGATTATTTATATGGGAATTACTCTTTATTTCTTCCAAAAATAAAATTAACTCCAAGCTGGAATGAAGCACTTCGCGCTTTTGCTAAATTTTGATATTCCAACAAATTATCTGCTAAAACAAACATTTGCAATGCTCCAATATTTGTAGATAAACCAAATCCTATATTTTTTGCTGAAAACGTATCTATAGTATAAGTCGCTTTGACATTTAAGCCTTGAAAAAGACGTCTATAATAAAACGCCGTTAATCCTAACTGTGGTAGTTTTGGACGCCCTATTACGTACAATTGCCCACCTATCATACTACTGTATCCTCCATCTTTTGAAAAACAATCACAATCTTCAGTACTTTTTTTTCCAAATTTGTATCGTATTGCAGCATTAATTTTTAGAGGTCGCCATGTTGTATATTTAGTATGTGTTGTATCTACTTCAAATAATTCTTCAAACTTGTTAGCAACTATATTCCAATATTCTTCAGCACTCTGATCATCTGTGATTTCTGGAAAAAAAGGATTTATACCCTCATATACATACGTGTCGTTTATACTATAGTTTTGGATATCTTTAGTATGTCTTATAAATCCAATATCTACTAGACTCGCTTCATAGGTCAATCTATCCGAAGCTTCATAAGTAAGCCCTAAATCTATTCCAAGACCCAGATTTCCGCCAAAAAACATACGATTTCTAAGAGTTCGTATATAGTCTGACACCTCTGAAGTCTCTGCATCAACAAGACTCTTAATACCGGACGTATTTACTGAAAGATCTAAATCAAAAGTATGCCTCAAAAAATTATTTTGTCCTTCTTCTGTAATAAATGATCCTGAATTATTTGTTGATCGGACATTAAATAAACTCGAATAAATTTTAGCTCTTGCCCCAAAGGTTAATTTTTTATTTATAGGTTTGGTAACGCCTACATGAAACACAGAAACGACCTCTCCTTGTGCATTTAAATCACTAAGATCAAAATAACGATTTAGATGAGGTGCATTTCCTTCAAATGCCAAAATCGCATAATCTTTAGGGTAATAAGCGATAACATCAGTTTCTAAATACATACCAAAAGTCAGATATCTATCTTTTTTCACACCACTCCCAAAAGCAAACCCTCCAGAGAATATATCTAATTGCTGGGTTACAGTATAAAAGTCATTATCTTCGAGTCTTGACACAAGATGCTGCAATTTTGTATTAAAATCTGTACCATCATCTGCAAAGAGATCAAAAGCACTCATTCCTGAGGATCCAACATTTGCGTGTATGTGAGAAAGTAAAGGAAAACCAACATACCAGTCGTTATCTAAAGTTGTACTGGGATTTATCATTACAGATTGTGGAATATCTTTAAATCCAAATAATAATTGCTTATTCTGCCCAAAAGCAAATATAGACAACAATAGCGTAACAACCATTAACGGTATAGACCCCTTAATCATAGACTTATATTTAAGTAAAAATTACCTCTAGATTTGACAACAATGCGACCTGTTGAATTCTCATCCAATGTACTACCATCAGTGCTCGAATGAAGATTGAATGTCATTCTCATGTGCCTCGTCGCTTTTAAAGCCTCCAAACTTTCATTTTCAAAAAGCTCGGTATGTTCAGTTATGAAATCATTTCCTGAAACTGAAGGAGCTGTATTAAATGAAAATGTATGCAATGTTTCATCTGACTCACTTAAAAAATCGACTTGAATGTCGAAGCTACGATTAATAGAATTAACACTTCCAAAAATCAACTCTGCCTTCACCAAATTCTCCAACACAACATCATCTGTAAAAACGGTTATATCTCTAATAGCATCTGTAACAGATTCTGACTCTAATTCTTCGTCATTATCGTAAAAGCGTGATACATCTATATTCGAGTAAATAACACTAGCGGAAGCCACTGGTGTTAAAGCAAAATCTTCTACTTGATCAAAATCAACATCTTTAATACAAGATACTAATACGAATATTAATAGCCATAATAGAGTTTGTTTTATTATTTTCATACTGAATATTTTACAGGCATTTATCTTCAAAAACGACAGGCTTATACTATTTATTGCGATGCGCATTAATACCTTATAATAGTAAAGTATAAGTGAAAAAAACCGCGTCTAATTGAAGCACTTAAAATCATATTCTTTATACAATGATACAAATAAAAACGATAGCTTATATCTTACAGCATTAAAAACTTCAATTCTGAAAACCTCTCTACTAAGATGGAGACCTCAACAAAACGATGAAATGTTAATCTTACATCTTATGATCTTTAAAATACTACTATAATACAGGAACTACATATCAAACAAACCAGCATGTATTGGCAAACAAAAACAACACAGATCCGCATTATAATTGTTAATTTTTTGTTAAAATTAAGTACTATGTTTTGCATAATACCTTTTTTTAAACATATATTTGCATAAGAAATTACTTTACGTTTTAAAATAATGCAATCTAACCATCACAAAAATATCGCAGCAATTATTCATTTATCGGCACTTTCTAAGTTCATTTTCCCCCTTGGAAATTTTATTATGCCTTTACTATTTTGGACTTTGAACAAGGACAAATCCGAATTTATAGATGCCCACGGTAAACAAATTATAAATTTTCAAATTAGTATTTTTCTGTATACAATAATCATTGGAGCAATTTCAATTCCGTTATTAATATTAGGTATATTAGACCATGTCCTTTTACCAGAGATATGGCATAGTTTTCCTTATGGCTTTAAATTGGAAATGTATGATTTTCATGGCATTAAAATAGCACTATTCATTTGTATATTACTAGTACTAGTTGTTATTACCATGCTATTTGAAATTGTATTTATCATCTTAGCAACATCAAAAGCTAACGACGGTAAATATTTTAAGTATCCTATTACCATCAGCTTTTTAAAATAAAATCATCAATCAATCAATCAATTAAAAAATGAACAGTTATTACGAACTTAAATTCTATCCTTTATGAAAATAGAAAACACAAAAGCACAAATGCGCAAAGGGGTTCTAGAATACTGCATCTTATCAATTCTAAAAGATCATGATGCCTATGTTGCAGAGATTCTAAGCACTTTAAAAGACGCTAAAATGCTAGTGGTAGAAGGTACCATTTATCCACTGCTTACGCGATTAAAAAATGCTGGTCTTCTCAATTACCGTTGGGAAGAATCGACTTCTGGTCCTCCACGTAAATATTATGGACTCACAGAAACAGGACAACTTTTTTTAACCGAATTGAATACTACTTGGAACGAATTACAAAACGCGGTTAACCTAGTAACTCGCCAAAAACAACACTAAAATGAATAAAACAGTTAATATAAATTTAGCAGGTATATTTTTTCATATAGATGAAGATGCCTACAAAAAGTTACAACACTACCTAGAGGCCATTAAACGTTCATTTAAAGATCCTCAAGGCAGGAATGAAATCATTGCCGACATCGAAGCGCGTATTGCTGAACTCTTTAATGAGCGTGTACAAAACAATAACCAGGTTGTATCTATAAAAGAAGTCGATGATATTATTACCATTATGGGACAGCCAGAAGACTATATAGTTGACGAGGAAATTTTTGAAGACGAGTCAAGCCCCTCCAATACGAACAAAACAACTTCTGGAACATACCGCAAATTATTTAGAGATGTAGATAATTCATACATTGGTGGAGTTTCCGCAGGTTTAAGTCATTATTTTGGCATTGATGCTTTATGGATTAGACTTATTTGGACCGCACTATTTTTTGGTGCAGGTACTGGAATTCTAGTTTATATTATACTTTGGGTGTTAATGCCTGCAGCAGAAACTACCGCAGATAAATTAGCCATGTCGGGAAAGCAGATTAACATTACTAATATAGAAGAAAAAGTTAAAGAAGGGTTTAGTAGTGTTAAGGACAGTATTGAAGGTGTTGCCGACAAAGTAAAAAATGGAGATTATCATACTGCTGGTAATCATATAAAAACGACATCACGTTCCTTTTTTGATGCCCTTGGAAACCTTGTGATGTTCTTCTTTAAAATAATTGCTAAATTTATTGGTATTATTTTAATCATGACATCTGCTATGATCTTAGTTGGATTAATTATAGGACTATTATCTGTTGGGGTTTCCGAAATGTTTCACTTTCCAGGCTTAGATTTTGAGGCCCTTATTAACGCTACGAATTTGCCAATTTGGACAGTATCATTACTTGTATTATTTGCCGTTGGTATTCCATTCTTTTTCCTATTTATTTTAGGAATTAAAATACTAGTTAACAACTCAAAATCTTTAGGCAAAGTTGCAAATTTTGCACTTATTGGACTTTGGATTGCCTCGGTTATAACACTTAGTGTTTTTGCAGCGAGAGAAGCTATTGAGTACAAACGCGTAGCAAGTGTTACCAATAAATCTGAACTTAATATCAAAGCCAACGACACTTTATATGTGACTATGGTAGGTAACAACATGTACTCAAAAAACATTAATAGAGATTATGATTTTGACATTGTATATGACGAGAATGATACTAAAAAGATCTATTCTTCTAATCTGCGTCTTATTGTAAGATCTACGAAAGAACCTTTGGCTTATCTAAGTATAGAGAAAAGTGCAAGAGGTAGTACTTATCAAAATGCAAAACACAGAGCTGATGACATCGCTTATAATTACACGCTAGAAAAGAACACCTTACAATTAGACGCATATTTCTTAACAGATTACTCAAACAAATATAGAGACCAAGACATAGAAGTTATATTGTATCTTCCGGAAAAGAGTATTCTATATGCTCACGAAAACACCTATTCATTTCATAGAAATTCATCAAGTTATCGCGATATTCTAGACAACGAATTTGAAGGACATTTTATGAAAGTTATCCACAATGATCTCCTGTGCTTAGATTGCCAAAAGGACAAAAACTATAAACTTGACATCAATATTAAAAAAGAGGATACTGCGTTTAAGATAGATGAAAACAGCATTGATATCAAAGGCAGAGATGGACAATTAAAACTAGATAAAAATGGGTTTTATAGCGAAAGTGAAAGTATCATCACAAAAATTGATTCTTCAGGCGTAAGCATAAAATCTAAAGATAATAACTAATATTTGTGCCCAGCCCCTGCATTATTTATGACCACTTACTAAATCATTTAAAAATTTCAATACTCAAATTTAAACATCAATCAAAAATCGAATTTTTATGACAACCCTCACAAAATTTATAGCAGCTGCCATTTTAAGCTTATTTCTGTTGTCCTGTAGTTTTAATTCTGACTTCTCCTTCGGAGTCAGAGGTAATGGCAATGTAAAAACAGAAGAACGCTCTATTTCGGGGTATTTTGACAGCATTGAAATCAGCAGAGGTTTAGACGTCTATTTAACACAAAGTGACCATGAGAGTTTAAAAGTGCAAGCCGATGAAAATTTACACGATATTATTACAACTAAAGTAGAAAACAATACGTTGAAAATTTTTGCAGATAAAAACATCATAAATGCTTCTGCACAAAAAGTTATGCTAAGTTTTAAAAATATAGAAAAAATAAGTACTCATAGCGGTAGTGATGTTTACACGACCAATAAAATATTAGGAGATGCTATGGAAATCAATGCTAGCAGCGGGAGTGATATTGAACTGGAAGTTCAAGCAGATATTATTGAGTGCAAAAGTACTAGTGGTAGCATCATAAGGATATCAGGTGCCGCGGTAAAATTCTATGCTAATGCATCTAGCGGAAGTACTATCAAGGCAAAAAATCTAAAAGTAGAGTTTAGTGAAGCTAAAGCATCAAGTGGTGCCGAAATTACTGTAAATCCCGCTTATGAATTAATTGCTAAGGCGTCTAGTGGAGGTAACATCAATTATTATGGAAGTCCAGAAAAAATAACCAAAAGTGCTGGTGTTTCTGGAAACATAAGAAAACAATAAACATCCTCAATGTCATATTATAAATACCCGAAATAATGCAAATCATAAGTGGATTTTGGCAATATTGGAAACCAATAATCCAAATAGTAAATGGAGTTTATGATTACGATTATCATGTTTACAAAACTAAAAATTTTGAAATTGTTTCCATAGCCAATGAATTTTAATAGATAATACAGGTTTAACCATTCCAAATTCAATTTTGGGATGGTTTTTGTATATATTTGTATATATACTTTTGTAATCATGATAAGATACTTCATAATAATATGTTTGACTTTTGGCTGTATCTCAGTAATACAGGCTCAAAAAAAGGAAAAAATCAAAGGCAACAGAAATGTAACGACTAAAGAAACTATAGTTGATGCATTCCATAAAATTAGCCTTACCGATAAATTTAAAATTGATATTATAGAGGGTATCACTTCTAAAGTTTTTATTGAAGCCGATGATAACCTACATGACGTCATTAAAATTTCAGTTATTGATAGTGTCTTGCGTTTTGATACCACAAAAAAAATCACTTCAAGTAAGGCAATGCACATCAAGGTTACCTACTCCGATGCATTGCGATACATTGAGGTTCAAGACAATGCAGAAGTTAGCTCTCTAACCTCTATAAATTTGCCCGAGATGACAGTATCAAATTCAGGCAATTCTAAATCATTTTTGAATATTAAAACTGATAAGTTTAAATACATAAACTCAGACAAATCTCTTGTAAAATTAAATTTAGAGGCAAAAATTGTCACTTTAGAATTAAGCGAAAACGCATCGCTAGAAGCGTTAATCAATGCAGACAGTATGCAAGTAGATATGTATCAACGCGCGGAAGCTAAAATTGAAGGTGATGTTTTAAGTTTAGATATTAGAGCGGACAATTCTTCAAGTTTCATAGGAAAAAATTTAACTGCACAAACCTGTAATGCTGTTGCTGGATTACAAACAGAGATGTATTTACAAGTTAACAAAGCGCTCACTATAGATGCCTCTGGAAATACTGAAATATTTATTTATGACGAACCCAAACTCACAGTTAATAATTTTAGTGGTACAGCGAAACTCCATAAGAAAGAAATGAAATAAAGCCGAAAATATTAATCTTCGGCTTTTTTGTTTAAATTTTCATTGCATTAATTATGAGCCCTTAGTCTCTAATATTATTGTTTTATTTTGCTGCTAAATAACGTTCAGCATCTAATGCTGCCATACATCCAGTTCCTGCGGCAGTAATAGCCTGTCTATATACATGATCTGCAGCGTCACCACTTACAAAAACACCTTCTACATTGGTTTTAGATGAACCTGGAGTATTAATAATATATCCAGTTTCATCCATTTTTATATAGTCTTTGAAAATATCTGTATTTGGCTTATGACCAATCGCAACAAAAAATCCAGTAGCTGGAATTTCATGCTTTTCATTGGTCTTATTATTAAATACACGTACGCCTGTTACCACTTGTCCATCGCCCAATACCTCATCCGTTTCTGTGTTGTAAAGAATTTCAATATTTTCGGTATTTTTTACACGCTCAGCCATAATTTTAGAAGCTCTAAATTCATCACGTCTAACGAGCATCGTTACTTTGGTACATAGTTTAGATAAGTAATGTGCTTCTTCACAAGCAGAATCTCCAGCCCCAACAATAATGACTTCTTGATTTCTATAAAAGAATCCATCACAAACTGCACAGGCAGAGACACCACCTCCTAATTTAAGATATTTTTGTTCTGAATCTAACCCTAAGTATTTTGCAGAAGCTCCTGTAGATATAATTACAGTATCGGCATGAATCTCTTTGGTATCGTTAACCCATACTTTATGGACATCTTCTGAAAAATCAACCTTTGTTACCCAACCGTCTCTTACATCAGCCTCAAAACGCTGCGCTTGAGCTTGTAATTGCAACATCATTTCTGGTCCTGTGACACCTTCTGGATATCCAGGGAAATTCTCGACTTCATTAGTCGTTGTTAATTGTCCTCCCGGTTGTGTACCTTGGTACAACACTGGATTCATATTTGCTCTAGCAGCATAAATTGCAGCAGTATAGCCTGCAGGTCCCGATCCAATAATCAGACACTTTACGTTTTCTATGTTCTCAGCCATGTTATTTTGTTTTTGTGCAAACAAATTTAGTTTTTTTGTTGTGATACGCTCATATAAGTTATCAACAGTTCTTATAAAAACATAAATGTTCTTTATACATCTTATAACACACTGATATACATCACTTATATACAAAAAACACCTATTACTTCATTCTAACGAAAGGGCATTATTAACTATGAATTTAAAAATAAGTACTTATCCTTATCGCAGCGTATGTACAATATTCTATTCTACAATGAATTTTCCTTTCATCATTGCATAATGCCCTGGGAAACTGCATAAGAAATCATAAGTTCCTTTCTCAGGAGCATCAAACGTAATGCTTACACGCTCTCCTCCACCTATTATTTTTGTATAAGCCAAGACATCTTTACTCCCTAGAGGCACATAATTATGGTCTTGTGCACTAAGTGCCTTTTGCGCAAATTTTACTAAGTCAACACCTTTGTTTAACAATACAAAATTATGTCCCATAACGATCTTTGACATCATACCTTTATGTCGTAGTGTTAAAGTTACTTTATGACCAGATTTAACCCTAATTTCCGTCTTGTCAAATTGCATTTGATCATTTGAGCTCACAAATACCTCATTAACACCCTTAACTTTTATATCTGTTGGTTTAGTTACTTCGTTAGTCATAATTTTTGTTGTGTTCTCCGCTTCTGGTGTTTTGTTAGCAGTGTTGCAACCAAATGCAACTATGACCAAGACTATTAGTACTCTAAATATTTTCATTTTGTTAAGTTTATATCTTGTGTTTGTAATGTTTCTCATCAATTAAAAAAACAAGATCCTATTAATAACCTACTTCCTGCTCTTAATGAATTATACGACTTCCTTAAAAAGCGAAGTAAACCTGAGCTACTATCTAAGACTGTCTTCATAAAATTATCAAGACCAAGCATTAATTTTCAGTTTGTAACATCACGTTTTCTAACAATTCTTATGTTAATTTAGAATTATTCTAAACAAAAATAAGACTTCTAAAAATATCATTCTATAGTTTTCGAAAAAAATCATTTTTTTTGAAGAGTATTTAATAAAAAAAAGTCAGTTGAAATTCAACTGACTTTTGTCGTCGGGGTGGCAGGATTCGAACCTGCGACCTCCGCGTCCCAAACGCGGCGCGATAACCGGGCTACGCTACACCCCGTACATTTGTTATCATTTTTTAGCGATTGCAAATATAGACTTTTATTATAATTACAAACAAATTTTATTAATAATTTCAATAAAAAAACAAAATCTATGATTACGACTTGAAATAAGACCTTAACATAAAGCTCTATATGAATTCTTATGCCAAGTATATCACAAAATAGAATACAAACTCAAAAAAAAAAATTGCAATTTATTATGTTATTCTGCATTATGGCGCCTTAATTTTAAAATTATCCTAAAGCCTACGGTATTTAAGCTTTATACTCTGTAAAAAATTAGGAACTATAGTAATAACACGACGTTTAGTTAAACTTACGAAATAACATTATAAATTATAATAAGTTCACATTTACACAATTGCATATGTTATTTATTTTAACCCCAATTCGAAAGCAAAGGTTTTGTTATAGCTAGAAATTAAACGATATACATTAATGCTATAATATGCTAAAAAACAAAGGTCGCACTTTGGTTCACACAAGCGGTATTTTGATAGAACCTTTTTACTATCTGTACATGGGTTTATAAAATCTTGTAATGGTAAAATTGTTTCCAAATAAATAATAGTAACTTTGCAGTCAACTCAAAACATTTTAGATGCTTATTATTGGTATTGGTGGTGGCACAGGCTGTGGAAAAACAACGGTTGTAAATGAGATATTAAATGAACTTCCAGCTGGTGAAGTTGGTATTATTTCTCAAGATTCATATTATAAAGACACGTCTCATTTAACTTATGATGAACGTGTTAAAATTAACTTTGACCATCCTAGGTCTATAGATTTTGAACTCTTAGAAAGTCATTTAAAATCCTTAAAAAAGGGCAACACTATTTCACAACCTGTTTATTCTTTTGTACAACACAATAGAACTGGAGATACCATTATTACGCACCCTAGAAAAGTAATGATTGTAGAAGGCATTCTGATTTTAACTAATCCAGAATTAAGAAGCATGTTTGACATCAAAATCTTCGTACATGCAGATAGTGATGAACGCCTTATCAGACGTCTGAAGCGTGATATAAAAGAACGTGGTAGAGATATTGACGAAGTCTTATCGCGTTACCAATCCACGCTAAAACCTATGCACCAGCAATTTATTGAACCTATGAAAGAATACGCAGATATTATTATACCAAACAATAAATACAATACAGTTGCCATTGATATCGTAAAAACAATTATCAACGAACGTTTGTAATGGCTAAGTCAAGTAAAACATATCATCGCTATTTAAAACCATTTAAAAATATATTTTTAGTAACGCTTATTGTGTTTACAATATGGATGTTGTTTTTTGACACACACTCTTGGTTTCTTCATAATGAATTGAATAAAGAAATAGAGAAACTGAAAAACGAAAAAAGGTATTACAGCAATGAAATTAAGAAGGATAAAAAAGACATCAAAAAACTAAGTAGCAATAAAGGTATTGAAACCTACGGTAGAGAGCATTACAAAATGAAAAAAGAAAATGAAGACATCTATCTAGTTGAATATGAAGATAGTTTAAAAACACAAACAAATGAGTAAGGCTTTATTTAATGATTTTAATGAAGTTTCCGCAAAGAAGTGGAAACAAAAAATACAATCAGATTTAAAAGGTGCCGACTATAACGACACGCTAATAACGAGAACCCTAGAAGGTATTGATATTAAACCTTTTTATCATGCTGATGACACCAAAACTGAGTATGCAACACGTTCTGACGCTACACAATGGCGTATCTGTCAGACCATTGAAGTTGAAGATGTTAAAACTGCAAATCAATTTGCATTAGACAGTATAAGTCGCGGAGCAGAGAGCATTAAATTTGTTCTAAACACCCCTGTTAACACCAATTTATTACTAAAACAAATAGACCTTAAAAATATTCCTATTTGTTTCCAAACCAATTTTATAAGTGAAAATTTCGTTACCGAATTGTCACAATTTGCATCAGATTCTAAATTTTATTTGGAGCATGATATCATAGGGAATTTAGCAAAATCTGGGAATTGGTTTACCGACCTAAAAACAGACTATACGACCTTAGATTACATTATTAAGCAAAATTCTAAATTTAAAAGTCTTTTATCTATAGACGCTAGCTTGTACCAAAATGCTGGTGCCAATAGTATTCAACAATTGGCTTATGCCCTAGCCCATGCCAATGAATATCTAAATCACTTTGATAAAAACAACGTTGGACCATACGCCTTCCAATTTTCTGTAGGCACCAATTACTTCATAGAAATTGCAAAATTGAAGGCGTTTCGATTACTTTGGAGCAGCTTAACTAAAGTATATACCGAAAAGGATATTCAACCGATTATTTTTACCAGACCTACTCTTCGCAATAAAACCATTTATGACTACAACACCAACATGTTGCGAACAACGACCGAGTGCATGAGTGCAATACTTGGAGGCTCCGATTATGTAAGTAATAGCCCTTATGATTATATTTTCCATAATTCTAATGAATTTGGAGAACGTATTAGTAGAAATCAATTATTAGTCCTTAAAAATGAAAGTTATTTTGATAAGGTAAGTAACCCTACCGAAGGCGCCTACTACATTGAAACCTTAACCCAGCAATTGGCAGAGAAGGCTTTAGACCTATTTAAATCTATTGAAGACAATGGAGGATTCTTACACCAATTAAAAGAAGGCACAATTCAAAGGAAGATAAAGGCTTCTGCTGCAAAAGAGCAGGAAAGATTTGACAATGGCAAAGACATCTTATTGGGCACCAATAAACATCCCAATACCAAAGATCAAATGAGACACAATTTAGAAAAATTGCCTTTCTTAAAACAAAATAAAAGAAAAACACTAATTGAACCTATTATTCAAAGACGTCTTGCAGAAGGATTGGAGCAAGAGCGTTTAAATGCTGAAAACTAACTTATGAAAACATCTATTTTATTTTTAATACTGTCCATAAGCCTTATGTTTTCATGTAAGGATAAAAATTTACAACTAGACTACCAGTTTACTAATAAACCAGATTTGTTTTCTTGTACAGATGTAAATATGGATTTAATTAAAGAAGCTGTTTACGCCTTTGAAAAAGATATCATACCATACCTAGAAAGTAGAGGTGGTGGCATGCTTCCAAGGGCTTATAATATTATCGTAAATCTATCAATTATTAAAAACTTGGACGTAAATGACATTGCTTCTGACCATACTAAAGCTATATTTAAAGCCTTAGAAGCTCAACCAGAATTATGGACTGCTTCAGAACCAAAATATACGCTAAACTATAACTCTTCTTTTGCTGATTGTGTCATAGACAATTTTTTAAATAATGATTTCAAGACAACAACAAAAGCCTTGATAAGTGTCAATGCAATGAATGACAAAAATTTTAATGAACCTTTGCTTCAACATTATAAAAATATAAATAACGACAATGGTTTAAGAGTATTTTTAGCGTTTAACTATTTCTATGCGCATTTTTTCAAAACTAAAAAGTAATATCAGTATGTTTTTAAAATATTTAAAGGCTATCAAAGTAGCAAGTTTATTATTACTCATAGGTATGGGCACTGCATCGTGTGGTGAACTGGAAAAAGAAATTACACACTGGTTTGCATCCGAAAACACGCCTGATCTCCCGGGAAATTACCACTTTTTAAGCGATAAAGGTATTAAAGTATATTTACCTGAAGATTTCAAAAAATATAGCTTAGCAAGCTACCAAGAGCTTTTAAAGAAAAATACCCCTAAAAACAATTATAATTATGCTCTTGAACGTTTAAGTATGCTCAAAAAAATGGAAGGTAGTTTTTATATTTTCTACGATGAAAATTCAGGATCAACGTTTACCGTTAACACTATAGCACATTTTAAATTCTCACGAGAAGATGCAAGTCAATTATTAGGGTATATAAAACTTACTAACGCTCAAAAAGAAGGAGAAAAAAAATTGAATATCAAAAAGTTAACTGCTAAATACACAGGGAACTCAAACCAACAAATTTTTAAGTCTATCCATAGTATAGAAAACTTAAAATCCAAAACTAATAGTTATAATACAGCATATATTATATCATCAAATAACAACACAGTAATCATGCAATTATTGACCCCTATGGAGGTCGCGTTTGATGCTTATATTCAAAAACTTAAAATGTAATGACGAGAAAGAATGTACAACATATTGAGTTAGAGAATAAGATAAAGTCTTCGAAGAAGGCATCCTCTAATTTCTTAACAGCAGAAGACATTAATGTAAAGGCAAATTATACTAAAGAAGACCTTAATCAATTAGAGCACCTTAATTTTGTTGCAGGAATAGCGCCTAACCTGCGTGGTCCCTATAGCACCATGTATGTGAGAAGACCATGGACAATAAGGCAGTATGCAGGATTTTCGACAGCAGAAGAGAGCAATGCATTCTATAGGCGTAACTTAGCTGCTGGCCAAAAAGGATTATCTGTGGCATTTGATTTAGCAACACATAGGGGTTATGACAGTGACCATGAGCGTGTGGTTGGAGATGTTGGGAAGGCTGGTGTAGCTATTGATTCTGTTGAAGACATGAAAATTCTATTTGATAAAATTCCATTAGATAAAATGTCGGTATCTATGACCATGAATGGAGCCGTCTTACCTATTATGGCGTTTTATATCGTTGCTGCCGAAGAACAAGGTGTAGCACCCGAACAATTAGCAGGAACGATTCAAAATGATATTTTAAAGGAATTTATGGTAAGAAACACGTACATATACCCTCCTACACCATCGATGAGAATCATTTCAGATATTTTTGAATATACCAGTAAAAACATGCCTAGATTTAACAGTATCAGCATTTCTGGATATCATATGCAAGAAGCTGGAGCCACTTGTGATATTGAACTGGCTTATACACTTGCTGATGGTTTAGAATATATAAGAAAAGGATTAGCTGCAGGAATGGATATTGACACCTTTGCGCCGCGCCTGTCATTTTTCTGGGCTATTGGAATGAATCATTTTATGGAAATTGCCAAAATGCGCGCCGCACGAATGCTCTGGGCGAAATTGGTGAGCCAATTTCATCCAAAAAACCCAAAATCGCTTGCATTAAGAACACATTGCCAAACTAGTGGATGGAGTTTAACGGAGCAAGATCCATTTAATAATGTTGCAAGAACTTGTATTGAAGCCGCCGCAGCTGCCTTTGGTGGCACACAGAGTTTACATACCAACGCACTAGATGAGGCTATAGCATTGCCTACGGACTTCTCTGCTAGGATTGCAAGAAACACACAAATTTATTTACAAGAAGAAACAAAAATCACTAAAACTGTAGATCCCTGGGCAGGAAGCTATTATGTAGAATGCTTAACCCATGACATTGCTCAAAAAGCGTGGCAACTTATTGAAGAAGTCGAAGAACTCGGTGGCATGACTAAAGCGATTGAGGCTGGTATTCCTAAACTGCGTATTGAAGAAGCAGCAGCACGAAAACAAGCCCGAATTGATTCTGGACAAGATATTATCGTAGGGGTAAACAAATATGTGTTAGAAGAAGAAGACCCGTTACATATTTTGGAAGTCGATAATCAAACTGTAAGAAACCAACAAATTGCGCGTTTGAATGCTATTAAAAATTCTCGAGATAAAGTACAAGTAGACGCCGCCTTATCAAAACTTACTGCGGCTGCCAATTCAGGTAAAGAAAATTTGTTAGCTTTAGCGGTAGACGCCGCTAGAAAGCGTGCTACATTAGGAGAAATCAGTGATGCTTTAGAGTCGGAATTTGGACGCTATAAGGCACAAATAAAATCATTTTCAGGCGTGTATAGTAAAGAGATAAAAAACAATGCTTCCTTTAATGAGGCAAAACAAATGGCCGACAAATTTGCAGAAAAAGAAGGTCGTAGGCCAAGAATAATGATTGCAAAAATGGGACAGGACGGTCATGATCGTGGTGCTAAAGTTGTTGCTACTGGTTATGCGGATGTAGGTTTTGATGTAGATATAGGTCCGCTATTTCAAACCCCTCAAGAAGCTGCAAAACAAGCCGTAGAAAATGATGTTCATATTTTAGGTGTATCCTCATTGGCTGCTGGACATAAAACATTAGTACCTCAAGTCATTGCTGAGTTAGAACGCTATGGAAGGGATGATATTATGGTGATTGTTGGTGGTGTTATTCCAAAACAAGACTATCAATATTTATTTGATGCTGGTGCTGTTGCGGTATTTGGCCCAGGTACAAAAATTAGCGATGCTGCTATTAAAATCTTAGAAATATTAATTGACGTATAAGACAAAAATGCCAGATGTAATCTCTGACTTTTTTGATTTGTATTGCAACAGAATATATCTGGCCTTCAACCCTATAGCTATAGTATAATTTCTAACGTTTGGCACCTCATTTCATATACTATTTATTATTATGTATTAGTTACCCATCTCTACTCATAAATTACTCGATTGAAATACACTTTTTTGCGTTATCTTCCAGAATAAAAATAATTCTTAACTAAGGCTATGACTGATTTTCCTTTTTGATCTAACACAAAAAATCATCATTTTTCTAATGTGTAATTTAACAGAAGAACTGGTATTATGTGATGTATTTAGCGAGTTTATACTATGATATATACTCCAAGAACCTCTTAAATCATTTTCCATTTAAAAGTACCATAAAAGAAAAAGATGTTTTTTCTTTCTTTAAATTAGGAAATAAAAGCATAGCCGTGGCTACAATTTCTTTTTATACTGAAAGCAAGAGAAGAAAAAGAGGTTGTATTCAAGTCATTTTAAATAGGTCATGGCATTAAATGTCGCAAAAACCAGTTCCTATTAAATTAGTTTTTCTACTTTATTTTTTGTACATTATTTGAGTAAATTTTAAACATACAGAGTATGACAACACAATATCAACGTATATATACAGGAAGCTTTATTATTGTCACTTTAATAGTATCAAAATTAGAAGAAATAGGCATTACGCCAATTGTTAAAGATGAAACAGAATCTGGACGCTTAGCGGGATTTGGACCTTCAGTTCCTGGTCAACAGCAAATATTTGTTCATGATAGCAACATAGATAGAGCAGTTCCTATAGTAGAAACGGTTCTATCAGATATACACGTATAAAAAAATGCGCTTTAAAAGCGCATTTTTTTATATTAACATATTCTGTTATTTACTATACATTTTTTCTCTCAATGCTTTAATCTTAGGATCTTCCATATACTCGTCAAAGGTCGCGTATCTATCAATAATTCCATTAGGCGTTAGCTCGATTACTCTATTGGCGACTGTTTGTGCAAACTCATGATCATGTGTTGTAAACAATACAGTACCTTTAAAATTCTTTAACGAGTTATTAAATGCTGTAATACTCTCTAAGTCCAAATGGTTTGTTGGTTCATCTAGCATTAAGACATTAGCTCTAATCATCATCATTCGAGATAACATACATCGCACCTTCTCTCCTCCCGAAAGTACATTACATTTTTTTAAGGCCTCTTCTCCACTAAAAATCATTTTACCAAGAAAACCTCTAATATGAACTTCCTCACGCTCTTCTTCAGTTTTTGCCCATTGACGTAACCAATCTACTAAACTTAAGTCACTATTAAAAAATGCACTATTATCCAATGGTAAATACGATTGTGTTGTAGTAACTCCCCAAGCATATTTTCCATCATCTGCGGTTTGATTTCCACTAATAATTTGATAAAATGCTGTCATTGCACGAGAGTCTTTAGAATACACGACAACTTTATCTCCCTTTGCTAAATTTAAGTCAATATTTTTAAATAATGTTTCGCCTTCTGTGGAAGCAGCTAGACCTTCAATGTTTAAAATTTGATCACCTGCTTCGCGTTCACGTTCAAAAATAATCGCAGGATAGCGTCTGCTTGATGGTTTGATATCTGAAACATTTAATTTCTCAATCATTTTTTTTCTACTTGTTGCTTGCTTAGATTTTGCAACATTAGCAGAAAAACGTCTAATAAACTCCTCTAATTCTTTCTTCTTTTCCTCCGCTTTTTTGTTTTGTTGAGCACGCTGTTTTGCTGCCAATTGAGAAGATTCATACCAAAAAGAATAATTTCCCGAATAATGGTTAATTTTACCAAAATCAATATCTGAAATATGGGTACAAACAGCATCCAAAAAGTGACGGTCGTGAGAAACTACAATGACACAATTATCATAATTTGCTAAAAACGATTCTAACCATGAAATAGTTTCATAGTCCAAGTCATTGGTAGGCTCATCCATGATAAGCACGTCTGGATTTCCAAATAAAGCCTGAGCTAGAAGCACACGTACTTTTTGTTTTCCATCCAGATCACTCATTAAGGCATAATGTAAATCTTCTTTGATTCCTAAATTAGATAACATAGCAGCGGCGTCGCTATCGGCATTCCATCCATTCATTTCCTCAAACTGAACTTGAAGCTCTCCAATTTTTTCAGCATTTTCATCCGTGTAATCCGCATACAAAGCATCAATTTCTGATTTTATTTTAAACAACGGTTTATTACCCATTAGAACCGCTTCCAAAACAGTATGCGCATCGTACAAATTATGATTCTGTTCTAAGACAGACATGCGCTTACCAGCTTCTAAACTCACATGACCTGATGTTGGTTCTTGTTTTCCTGATAATATCTTTAAAAATGTAGATTTTCCTGCTCCATTAGCACCAATTACACCATAACAATTCCCATTGTTAAATGTGGTATTTACTTCATCAAAAAGTACACGCTTACCAAACTGTACTGATAAGTTAGAAACTGATAACATTGTTTTATTTTTTAATTAATTGCACTGCCTCACAAATAATATTGTGGATTTCTTCTTTTGTTTACCGACAACATCCAATTCCTCCGTGTTAAAAAAATCAGGTTTTGTAAGTTTGCGGCAAAAGTAGAAAATTGAAAGGACTAAGACAACTAATACTGATGCTTAAAACATTTAACAACGCATTAACAAGGCTTTTAAAGAACAAGAACTACTT
Source organism: Flavobacteriaceae bacterium (assembly GCA_013215095.1). Lineage (GTDB taxonomy): Bacteria > Bacteroidota > Bacteroidia > Flavobacteriales > Flavobacteriaceae > DT-34. Next base: position 68,837 of record JABSPM010000116.1, read on the forward strand.
TTGCTTTGTTAGCAGTACCTCCAACTCGTTTTGCTAATAGTTTTATACGATGATGAAACATTTAATAGCTTTAGTCTTTTTAGCGGTTACCTGTCTTAACTGTAAATCAAATGATAACAGTTGCGGAAAGGCCTATTTTGGTGGTGAAATCATTAATCCTACTAGTGAATATGTGATTCTAAGTGATGACCTATCATCACATGTAGACACGTTATATCTCGATGCTAATAATCGTTTCTCCCATGTGGTTACTACACTGGTTCCAGGTCTTTATTCTTTTGTACATGGTGGTGAGTATCAAATTGCTGTCCTAGAACCTAATGATAGTATTATGATTCGCTTAAATACTTATGATTTTGACGAATCTTTAGTATTTACTGGTAGAGGATCTAAGAAGAATAATTTTTTAATTAGCCAATATGTAACCCTAGATAAAGAAGAGCAACACATTTATAGAAACTTTCATTTATCGCCTCAAGATTTCAAATTAAAACTAGATTCATTAAAACTTCAAAAAAAACAAAAACTAAACGCTTTCTTCTTGAAGCATCCGTCTTCAGAATTATTCATACAAGTCGCTAACTCTAGTATTGATTTTAACTATAATGCCTATCTCGAAATTTTCCCGTTTAGACATTACAAGAAACAAGAACTTTATAAGTATGATTTAATATCTGATGATTTCTACGATTATAGAACTGGCATTAATTATGATGAAAATATATTTTCACATTATTACCCATTCTATAATTTCTTACTACCACACTTTGACAACCTTGCTTTGGAAGGGTATTTTAGGGCTACAAATGACTCTATTTTTGACAAAAACTCAATTGTGTATAATCTCGAAAAGTTAGCCTTAATAGATGCAAAGGTAAAGCATGAAACTATTCGCAATGATCTTTTAAAATATTGCACAAAAAAATATCTTTCAGATGCAAATACAATGGAAAATTGCGCAAAGATGTATAATTCATTTTTAAGTAAAAGTAGCAACAAGAGAGACCTTCAGCATATTAGTAGTGTATTTACAACCTTAAGAAACATTCAACCTGGTAATAGATTCCCTAACGTTGAAATTATTGATCAGCATAATAAACTTAAAGATATTAGTACGATTATAGATAAACCCACGGTAATTTTCTTTTGGTCTAAAGCCATAAAAAATCATTTTAAAAATAGTCATAATAAAGTAAATATACTTAGAGAAGAGTATCCAAATATTAATTTTGTTTCCTTTAATATCGATTCTAATACGAGTTACTTCTGGAAACACCTATTACATGAAAACAAGTTTCCTTTAGAATATGAATATCGTTTTAAAAACCCTCATGCAGCTAAAAAAATATTAGCCATTAACTATGTTAACAAGGTCATGGTTTTAGATAAAGATGGTAAAATTACCTCTTCTAATGCGAGCATGTTTAAAAGAGATTTTAGAACCTTGTTAGATACATTGTAATAAAAAAGTCACTTCTAATAAAGTGACTTTCTAAAGTACAATTATCAATATGTTTTAGTTTCCTTTTTTATAATCCGCCAAAAATTTTGCTAGTCCAATATCCGTTAAAGGATGGTTCAATAAACCTAATATAGAACTTAAGGGTCCTGTCATTACGTCCGAGCCTAATTTAGCACAATCAATAACATGCATTGTATGACGCACTGAGGCTGATAGGATTTGTGTTTCAAAATTATAATTATCGTAAATTTGACGAATCTCTGCAATAAGATTTAAACCATCCGTAGAAATATCATCCAAACGTCCTAAAAATGGTGACACATAAGTTGCACCTGCTTTTGCCGCCAATAAGGCCTGTCCGGCAGAAAACACCAAAGTTACATTCGTCTTAATTCCTTTATCGCTAAAATATTTTGCCGCTTTTACACCATCCTTTATCATTGGTAATTTAACTACAATTTGAGGATGTAGAGCCGCTAATGCCTCACCTTCTTGAATCATACCATCAAAATCTGTAGCAATAACTTCTGCAGAAACGTCACCGTCAACAATTTCGCAAATTGCTTTATAATGGTTAAGGATATTTTCTTTTCCAGTAATTCCTTCTTTTGCCATTAAGGATGGATTGGTTGTTACCCCGTCCAAAACACCTAAGTCTTGGGCTTCTTTAATTTGATCAAGATTGGCTGTGTCGATAAAAAATTTCATTGTATATACGTATTAATTGTGTTTTAACTTGCTGCGAAGTTACAACATAAACCGCCTTATCTTTCGCCATTTATAAAAAAACATATTAACAAATTGCTAATAATTAGAGCCAGTGATTAGTCTAAATTATTTAACGCTGCAAGCTTTATAAACCTATTTATTTAAGCGTCTAATCTAATATCTTTTTTCATCTGAAAATACCATAAAAAAAATAGGATTATTTTCTTTATATCAAATAGAACTTGAAAGTATAGTCAAAGCTCCAGTTTCTTTTTATACTGAAAGAGAAAGGAGAAAAGAACGTTTTACATTGGATTATAGTTTTAGTTATAATACCTCTCAAAAAAGATTGAAAGCTTATAATTTATAATGGTTAATTAAAAGCTTTTCATATACAGTATCTGGAAGTATTCGTTTTAAAACGATAGAAAATTTTTGCATAAACTCGCCTACTTTATAGTGTACTTTTGGTTTTGAGCTAGTTATTATTTTATAAACCTCCTTAGCCATCACCAAAGGGTCCTTGCCATTATCTACATGTGCATCCATTAATTTTAGGGTATTACCATAAGATATTTGGTATGGAGAATCATCCTTTACAGGCGCATGATATCTACCAGCAGCAATATTAGTTGCAAAATCTCCTGGTGCTATATTAGTCATATGAATATTAAAATCTTTAATCTCCATTCTAAATGCTTCTGTTATTAACTCCAAAGCACCTTTACTCGCACTATACACGCCTCTATATGGCAAGCCCATATAGCCGGCAATGGACGTCACATTTATTATTAATCCACCGTTCTGTTTTCGCATTTGAGGCAAGCTGGCTTTAATGACATTTACTGGACCAAAAAAATTAGTTTCAAAATTTCGCTTAATCTCGACATCAGGAATCTCTTCAATAGGTCCTGTAATACCAGCACCAGCATTATTAATCAAAACATCC